>JAYWHS010000275.1:0-4975 GCA_043777635.1 Kofleriaceae bacterium
GTATCAATGCCTCCACGTCACCCCACTCCTGTTGTCGCGCTCTTTACCAACGACCATCGATTATCCGTGCGCCAGCTCGAATGCCTGGTCGCCGTTGCCGACCATTTATCGTTTCGCCGCGCAGCAGCGACGCTGGACATCGCGCAACCTGCGCTATCAACCCATGTCGCCACCGCCGAGCGACTGTTGCGGGCGCAAGTCTTTGAACGTGATCGCCGCAGTGTGCTGATCACCGCTGTAGGCCGCGACTTGGTTGCAGCGGCGCGCATCGCACTGGCCGCGATCGATGTAGTCTCCGATACTGCCCGAGCCGGCAGTGAACCGTTGACTGGGCCGTTACGGCTAGGTGTGATTCCAACGATTGCGCCGTACTGGCTACCAGCACTGTTACCGACGGTGCGGCAAAGGTTCCCCAAACTCATGCTGATCTTGCGCGAAGACCAAACCCATCGCCTGCTCGAACAGCTCGGCTCGGGCGAGATCGATGTCGCGCTGCTGGCCTTGCCGGTGGCTGGCGATTTCACGGCCAAAGCAATTTGCGAGGAAGAATTTGTGTTGGCAGCGTCACGGCTGCATCGGCCGGCGGCGCGGGTGCGCATTCATGCTGCGGATCTCAATACCGAAACTATGTTGCTACTCGAAGACGGCCACTGCTTACGCGATCAAGCGCTCGCAGTATGTAGCGCAGGCGGTGCGGCACCCACGATGTCGGTGCGCGCGACCAGTTTGCCGACCCTGATTCAAATGGTTGCGGGCGACCTTGGCTCAACCCTGTTACCCGAAATGTCTGTACCTTCGTTGGTGCCCGGCAAAAAATCCGCGATTACCATTGAGCGGTTCGCCCGGCCAGCACCAACCCGAACCCTGGGTCTGTTGTGGCGCACCTCATCGGGCCGGCTCAAAGAATTTCGGCTGCTTGGCGATACGTTGGCCGAACGGGCGGCGGTGGTCCTTAAAGAGTTACGCGCGAGTTAGGGAGTGGCCCTAAAATCCGCGCCGTCGCGTCGCCAGCATCACACGGCACCCATTGCGTCTGGGTATTCCATCTGAGCCGCAATGGTAGCGCGTGCCGCCGCCGCCCAATATTTCTCAACCAAATGCAAGCCCAGGTCAATGCCGCAACTCACGCCGCCAGCGGTAACTACACGACCGGCGTCGACCACTCGTTGTCCGACGACGACCTCACCACACAGAGGCGTCAACTGGGCTAGCCGTTGATGATGAGTGATTGCAGGCAGGCCGCGCAGCCATCCACAATCGGCCAATAACAATGCGCCCGAACAAACCGAGGCGATCGGGCGCTGCTCGCCCCACGAGCGAAGGTATGCCATGGTCTGCTCATCATGCCGGAGTGAATCAACCCCATATCCGCCTGGCACTAGTAATAAATCAAAATCATTGAGCGAGGTGCGCACTGCATCGTAGCCAACCGGCAAGCCGCTGTCGTCGACGATGTCGGCATGGGTAGCCGTCACATGACAGCGTACGTCGGCATCGATGCCCATGGTTCGAAGGCGCCGCAAACAGTCATACGGCCCAACGAAATCAAGCAGCGTCAGCTTGGGAAATACCAAGAACCCGATGCTGCGAATTGCGACCACTTAGAAAAAGCTACAGTTGATCGCTTTGGAAGCAACGCCACCAAGGCCTGGCAAGGGGCCTGCGCCGCCAGCGCCACCGGTGCCAGGATTTAAGGTGGTTTGCGGAATGGTAGCTGTCGTCGTGCCCAGACAGACCAAGGCGACACCAGGACCGCCGCCGCCGCCGCCGCCGTTGCCACCAGCACCACCAGCACCACCAGCACCACCAGCACCGCCGTCACCGCCGTCGTCTTGTTCACTGCCGCCACCGTACGGGCCACCGGCACCAGCGCCACCGCCGCTGCCGCCATTGCCAGCGCTTCCGCCTCTGCCGCCAGCGCCGCCCACACCGCCAGTTATCGTCGACGATTTGATAACAACCTGCGAATCCAGCACGACGATTGCGAACGCAGCGCCACCGCCGGTACCACCGGTGCCAGCAGTGCCACCACAACCACCGCCGCCACCGCCACCGCCGGCAGAACCATACGAATCACAATCTGCGGTGCCACCACCGCCGCCACCACCACCGCCGCCGCCGTTGCCGTTGCTGCCGCTGGTGCCGTTGCTGCCGTTGGCCGGAATGTAGTTGAGGCCGTCGAACACGCCGACTTCGCCACCGGCGCTGCCAGCGCTGCCACTAGATCCGGCCACGCCATTGGTGCCAACGCCGCCGTTGCCGAGGCCACCTCGTTGGCCGTTGCCTGCACCACCAAGACCAAAGGCCGTGTTGCCGGTACCGTTGCTACCGTTGTTGCCTGAGCCACCGGCATTGCCGGGTTGGCCACCACTGCCGCCGGTGCGGCCACAGGCCGACGCTCCACCGCCACCCGCGCCAGGGCGTGAACAGCTGCTGCAAAATATCGAGCTGGAATCTTCACAACCTTGGATCCCGGTACCACCAACGCTGCCGACGCCACCGGTTACACCATCATTACCGTTAAGCCCTGCGCCCGCATCGCCAGCGGTTGCGGTAACCGTGCGCAATTCAATTTGTTTGGCGTTTTGCAACACGATAGCAATCGTGCTCTGCCCCATCATCGTGGCGTTGTTGCTGCGCACAACCAGCGAGTCAACTGCGGTCGGGCTGTTGATATCGCGCAAGGTAATCACCGGCGAATCACCGGTGAGCGTTGTGGCCGGGCCGGTGCGGACCCATGAATCATTGAAGCCGCCATATACCGAGACGCCCGCAGCCATGACAATTTGCTCGGTGTACGCGCCGCCGGCAACAAACACCGCCTTGGGTGGATTTGCTGCCTTGGCTTTCAAGATACCTGCCGTAATTGTAAGGACCGGCGCGTCTTTACTACCCGCATTGTTATTGTTGCCACGACGCGCGACATAAATGGCGTCGCAAGGAAGACCATTGCAGCCCGGCGCGTCAGGACCGGCGATCGGCGCGTCAACAACCACTACATCGGCGTCCACTTGGCCAACGGTTCCACCTTTGGCGCAGCTGCTCAAACCCAGCCCCACGGATAACAACAGCAACATCGATACACGCGTCGGTGCAAATTCGCTCATCGTCGTAATTGTACGCTGAATGGTGGTCGTGGTGCGACCAATTCTACGTGGCGTTGCGCACAGCTTGGGTGGTTCGACGCAGCGCGCTATCGGCGCCGAGACTGACCAGGCATTTTCGCATTGTCCCGGTACGAAAAAAGCCGAAACGCTCCCGTTGGGCTACTTATCTGCGGGACGCATCGACTACCGGCGGCGTGCCTGCCACCGTTTGCAGATACATGGCTTGGGTGCCGTAGGCGATCAACCTACATTCGTCATCCCATACTTCGATTTCACCGATGCCGTAGCCATCGGCCGCTGCGCGAACATAACTGCGCAACATCAACCATTCGCGTGAGGTATCCGCGACAACATGCAATGTGAGATCGAGGCTCGGCGCGTAAAATCGATAATCACTCGGCCCAATCGCGCGATGCAACGCTGACGGAATTGTGTCGATCAACGGTGCTAGCGCGAGCCGATCAAAATTCCCAGCTTGATCGCGTTGCGGCAACCGATAACGCATCCACCGACCGTAGCGTGCTGGCCCAGCGACGAAGCGATCCATATCGCGCCAATGGATATCACCGTCGGCAATTCGGGTTTCGAGTTGTTGATAGAACCTAAACATGGCGTATGGATTGGCGGTGACGTCAGCGCTGTGCGGATAACTCAGCGGTGTGCCGCCGACCGTAACCTGTGAATCTTCGAGGCGAAGCACCGCAGGAAATGCCGCGCCTTGCACCGTTGGCCCGATGCGGCAACGGCCAAACGAAGCAACAACTTCCATGGCCAGCACGTCGGCAACAAACAACGACGTTCGCACCTGCGCTACCGTCGCACCGCGCCGCAACACTGTGACATCCAACCGGCAGGCCACCGCTGGCACCGGCTTACAAAAAATCGACGTTGCCGAAATCAGCCGCAGCTCAGAATCGGCAAGTTCAACTGCGGCTGCGCGTAGCGCGAGCGTCATCACCACGCCGCCCGACGGCAACAAATAGTCCCAGTGCGTGGGTAACCGTGCGTGATAGCGGCCAGCGACGTCCGGATCTCGGACAACCTGGGTGTCGTGGGCGAGATCGGCAGGGCCGGCCTCGGGTTGGCTCATCGCAGCGCCTCAGGCGAGAAGTTCATCGCTGCAACGATGGTTGCCAAAGCAACGCTGCGGGCTTGCGCCGATGTATCGCCAGCAGCGCCACGACGTTGCCAATCCGCTGCAAACATGCGAGCGACGCGATACGTGAGCATGCGCGGCGCAAACAAATCCATCGTTGGAAACAACGCCCGCACCGCCTTGGCAGAGACCGCTGCGGTTTCAAACAATTCGCGACTTGGCACCCCCTCGCGTGCACCATCTTCACATCGAGTTAGCAGCTTGGTCAGCGCCATCGACGCCGCTTTGGCGACGGCTGGCTCATCCAGACTCACCGCATTTTCATCGGCAGCTTCAACAATCAAGCGCAGCCGATCAAACGACGGCTCAGGTTTACCGAGTTCATCAATGGCCTGGCGCCGAAGCACCAACTGCGCGATCGTGCGCAACGCCGTGGGCAACTCACCCAACGCCGCCCGCGCATCGGGGAACAGTGATTGGGTGCGTGCAAAAAGTTGTTCAAGCTCGCGTTCCACCCCGATCACTTCTTGCAATACATGTTGTCGCGTCGATGCCAGCAGCACATTCCGGCGCGCCGGTTCCACATGTTGCTGCCAAACCATGCGGCCATCACCCTGTTCAGGCAAGTTGGAGTGCGCAACTGCGAGGCGATCTACTAAGCCTGCCGTCACCGCGCCGCCGCCGACTTGTTCTAACAACTCCGCCGCCCGCGCAGCGTAACGCATGACCTGCACGGTTTCGATGCCCGACAGATCGTCAAAAAACCAACCAC
>JAYWHS010000276.1:0-1499 GCA_043777635.1 Kofleriaceae bacterium
TTTTTCGCAACGTTTCGCAGGAGCAACCCATGCGCCACCGACAGACCCAGACAATCGAATTTATTACAGAAGACGCGCAGCGTTCGCGCAGCAATCATCGATCACCTCACCCCACGTGAAAATCTCAGCATGCACAACTGTAGTAGTGACTCAAGGCTTAACAACATTTCGCGGGAGCAACACATGCGCAATCGGCTCACTCAGGCAATCCCATGGTTCCTTTCCTTCTTCGTGGCCCTCATCGTCGCAGCGTTCCAATATAGATACCTACACCACGACGCATCCGACGTGACTTTGCGGCTTTCACTATCGTTACTCAACCTGCGGCAGCCACCGTTGCGCGCCGACTTGCCATGGCGCGACAACCTCAAATGGGCTGTGCTCAGCACGGCAGAGCGCATCGTCCTACTGCTTGGCCTTGGTGACCTTGGTGGCCTTGAATACCTTGCTTCGGCTTACCTGCGACAACTGCGGCAGCGCTACGAAACGCAGCGCCATGCATCCAATGCCGATGCAGCATGAAGACCAACGGCAGACTGTCGAATACGACGAGCAGCAAGGACCTTGCGCATCGAATCGGCTACGATCGCACCGCGATGACATTCAAACGACGGGTGCTGCTGGCTTTGGGCAAAGAAGAACTGCTGGCAATTGGGCGGGAGGTTGACCTTGATGTGAAAGCCCGGATGTCGGTGGACGAATTGCGCGACGCGATTGCCAAAAGCAAGCAAGCCACGCTTGAGGTGATTGTTAGTGACGGGCTGTCGCGTGATGCACTCAAAGCGATTTGCACGGAGCTGGGCCTCAGCGATATTGGGGCTGCGAAAAGTGTGTTGGTCGAGCGAATTTTTGCAGCAGCGCCACGCGTCGACGCCAAGGCGAGCGGCGGCAATAGCCGTGGTACCGCTGCGAACTACAATGTTACACCTGATGCATCGGGCGCCAGTGTAGCGCGCGATATCGCGCGGCAAGGTTGGCTGATTGATCCAGCGGCGGCGGCAGAAGCCAAGGCGAAACCGACCAAGCCAAGCAAAGCAGCCAAGGCCGTTAAGCCCGCCAAAAATATCCACTCCGATGATACGAGTCCGAGCGACAAAGTTGAAAAAGTTAAGGCTGAAAAAAAGCGCCGTGGTGGCGCGACTGCAAACCCTAACGCGGGTGCTGATTCCGAAGCGTTTGTCTCGGGCTCGCTCAAAGCTGCGCTACGCCAGTTTGCGCTCGGCGCGGCAGGTGGCTACACCGGGCGCGACGCAGCGATGCAATGGACGACGCATTTGCTGGAGTGTTTTGGTTGGCCCGATGGCCGGCCGCCGGAGGCCGCGCTGGGCCGGCAAGTGTCAATTGCCGACGGCGGCCTGCGGGTTACACGTGAGCTGGCGTTGTGGTGGCCAGCGCGGCGCTCGATGGTGGAGGTGGTACCGCACGATGCAGTTTTAGATTTTGCGTGGAAGGATGTGCTGCGCGTGTGTTTGCAGCTCGACCCAGTGCCGCAATATGTG
>JAYWHS010000277.1:0-4966 GCA_043777635.1 Kofleriaceae bacterium
ATTACCTTTATGAGCCGCATTAAAACATTGCCTCCGCGCCAACTCGGACGCTGGAAATGGATGAAAGATCGCGACTCATCGTCGGCGATGCCTGTGCGAACTCGCCCCCAAACATCAGGTGCAACTGACGATTGAACCAGAATTGCGCATCAGCGCGAGCCCCGCCGCGCCCGTCATTTTCAAATTGTGCATACGCGGTTTGGCCGGAATACACCCGATAAAAGCCGCCACCACTTAGCCGCCACTTGCGGCCATTTTTACCGGTTGGCCCGCGCCACACGGCATCAACTGCGAGTTCATGCAACGACGAAACTCCAGCGCCCGAGGTGTTGGCAAAGTCGCCGCCAACCTGATTTGCATCATCGTCCAAACTGCGTTGCCGCGTTAAATATTGCAGGTTGGCCCAGGTCCGCGTGCCGATGACACTCGCCAGCGCAGCTCCGGCTTCGATGAAGCCGACGCGATCGGCCGCCACCACAGCGCCGCGTGGCACCTCGGCACGGACAAAGCCAATGTATTCACGCACCCCGGCACGAAAATCGGCGCGTGCACCGACGGTGAGCGCGTCAACCGGCGCACTGAGCCCGACACCAAGTAGCCGCGACACATCGACCACATCTACAGCCGAAGGTGCCGTCAAATCGTACGCTAGATCGCCACCAGCACGATTTTCGACGTCCGCAACCACCAGCAGTTTTCGATTGACCGTGTAGTTGAGCCGTCCGCCAAGGCGGCCTATCACCAAATCGCCATCGCTGCCGACGACCCGCGCACGGACATTGAGCGTAGCTTTTTTGCCTAGGGTAATCTCACTGCGCGCACTGATCAATGAACGCACCGCACCGTCGATCGCGAGGCCTTGATAGTCCAGGGCCACGGTCACAGGCCAACCGCGTGCTTGTTTGAGGTCAGCTTGCACCGAACCACCAAATGAAACCCCGCGCAACGAATCGATATACAACGCCACGCGTTGCCCAGCAAAGCCGGTCACCTGCACGCTCGGGGTTCGCCAACCGACCGTCGCTCCATCGAAATACGCAAACATGGCCCCGCCGTTTTGCCGGAACTGCCGACCACCCCTCAGCCACAACTGGTTACGCAGCCCTTTGGTCCGATCATCTCGGCCCCATTCAACATAGCCAGCACGAATCTGCAATTGTTGATCTTCGGCGTCGACTGGCGTTGGCAAGGCAGAATTATTTGAGCGACTTGCATCGAATTGAAAACTCGAAAGCAAGTACGCATTCATCGACGGCAACAGCACATCTTTACTGCCAAGCATGGCATCGCCGACGATCCACGGTCGCGATGCAGCATACGAATCATCTAAGGCGTAGCCCCCGCGCAACAACGTCCCCGAGGTGCTTGCGGTTTCTAGATTAACCCCAGCATTGACACGAAACGTTATGCGTTCACTAAGCGTCCGACCAGGTGGAATCGAGTCGGTGACCCCTGCGTTGGCTGCCACTGGCTCGGCCGCCTGCGCCACTGCGACACGTTTGGGCTGCGACGACCGCATCTTGAGCCGCACCGGTGCATGATGAACCCGCAGATCGAGCGCCGGCTGCGCCACCGGTTGCGCAACTACTGACGACGATTGCCCAACCGCAAGCGACAGAATTGCAGCGATCAGTGCCCTGGCCTTCATTAGCGGGTCTCCCGATGACACTTCGAACAGGTGTCTTGGAAGGTGTGGCAGGTCATGCAGGCTGTCATGCCGAATCGCGCGGCTTCGGCATGGCCGCCAAACTTAAATTCACCCAGTGGCACATGCGAACGCGGCGGCACCGAGTGACACGCCACGCAGGTATCAGGAGTGTGGCACGATGCGCAACGGTCGTTGTCAGCCTGTGCAGCTTTGCCGTGGTCGTCGCGCCACATCATGCTGTGGTCGCGTGGCTTCATGACTTGATGACATTGAAAGCAGCTATCTTCACGCGCGCCCGATAATTGGGTATGGCAAAATCGACAATTCGAATTGGCCTTCGCAGCAGCCGCGCCATGGCTCTTGCGAAATTGCAACGTGTGATCGGCCGGGACCGAACCAGTAACGCCGTGATTCATCGGCGGCGTGCCGTTGCTGATACCAGTATGACAAACGCTGCACTGGGTCATGCGGACGCGGTCGGGGCTGCGCTGCGAATCCTCATGGCATTGAGCGCAACGTTCCATGGCTGGGACCGCAACATCTTCGCGCGAGGCGGAACTGCTGATGTCAGCGTGACACGCTGCGCACGCCACTGGCGCGCCGGCCCGATCGGTGACGTGGGTGCCATGATTAAACCGCAAATCGCCGGTGATGAACTTGCGGCCACGGGCCAACTCGACGTTGCGCGTGAGGTGACAACCGCCGCAATTGTCCATGGGTAGCTTGGCTTTGGCGCGGGCTTGTTGTTCGTGACAACGCGCGCATTGGGCATGCAGTGGCACTTGCGGCTCTTGTTTGCCATCTCGGGTATGACAATCACCGCACGCAACATGAAAGCCGACCGCGCTGTCCATTGCGCCTTGGTCGAGATGTTGTTGATGGGAAAACGATGATCCCAGAATTTGCGCTTGGCCACGTTCAGGATAGGGCTGCAATGGCGAGCCACTGGTCATTGCGACCGCTGATCCCGCCGCCGATCCGGTCGGCGAAACGGCCATCCGCGGCGCGGTAGGATCGACGCTGATGTGACAAACCTTACACAACGGACCTGGCGGCTTATAAAATTCAGCCTTGTGGCAATCGTCGCACGGCGCATGATTCATGGTGCCTGGTCGTGCCAGGTTGCCTTGGCGAACTGCATTGGCATCGTGACAATCGCCACAACCCAAACCGCGACCGCGATAGTTGCGAATTTCCGGAGCAGAACCAGTGTGCACAGCGTGCGGAAATCGATCGGTATCGACGGCAATCGCGCCATTGCCACGCAACGGTGGTGGGGTGGTTGAGGTTGACCGCCCACACGCTAACACCCCGAAGATGAACACAACCAAGACCATGCGCGCCGCACCAAACGGTTCCCCCATTGCCCGCAAATTCGTCATCGCGCGGCACACTACAACAACATCCAACCAAGCTCCAGTGTTTGACACCTCCGGGCCACCGATTTGCCGATCGCCAAGAAAAGCATGGTTCGAACGTTTGGCAAATGTAGCGTTGCCACAAACTGTCACCACGTCGGCAAGCCGTGTTAGCGTGGCCGCGTTATGTCCAGTGTGAGTGTGGGTGATAAACCCAGCAATAATGCAGCGCAAGTTACCGGCGTTGCGTTCAGCGAGTTTCTCGCTGGCCTGCCATTTTTTGCAGGTATCCCCGCCGAGGAAATTGTGGCATTCGCGCAAAACGTCTTGGTCCGCAACCTGCCTGCCGAGACCAATATCGTCATGCAGCGGACCTACGGCCATTCGATGTTTGTGTTGGTTAGTGGCGCGGTAAATGTGCACGCCACCGACGGTGAAGATAATGAACTGCGGCTTGGTCGCATCGACCGCCCCGGTGATTTTTTTGGCGAAGCCGCCCTCCTCGGGCGTGGCGAACGCACTGCCTCGGTGACCTCGGACAGTGATGTTTGCCTGCTGGAAATCGAAAAACATCGGTTCGATCTATTTTCGCGGCGTCACAAATCAGTGCGCACCCACCTCGAAGGCGTGTATCACGCGCGCGCCATTGCAACCTACGCCCGGATGCACCGCTACTTGGGTATGCTCGACGACACCACCCGTCGTGAAATTACCGCCGGTGCCAAGCTGCAATTGTTTCTACGCGACGACACCGCCGTCAAAAAGGGCGAGGCCGCCGACTCCATTTTGGTGATCAAAGATGGCGTGCTCAAAGCCGTGCGCCGCAGTGCCGATGGCACCATTTCAATTTTGGCCTATTTCAACACCCACGACGTCATTGGGGTCCACGATCAAGCCAAACGTGAATTTGATCTCGTTGCGGTTGGTCAGTGCGAAGTTCTCGCGCTGCCGCGTGGGCCGTTCACGATGGCCATGGCAAAAAATCAAGAGATTGCCGGCCACTTCGGCAAAGACGACATGCACCGCCGCGCCGCCATGGCGGAAGTCGGCGGTACCGTGTTTCAAGCAGCCCAAGCATTTTTGCAAGCCGGCGTCGAAGTCGAATCATTACTGGTCATCAATCTCGATCGCTGCGTACGCTGCGGCAACTGTGTTCGAGCTTGTCATTCGCGGCACAAATACACGCGGCTGGATCGTCGCGGCCCAATTTTTCGCCGACGTGCCGCACTTAAAGCCGGCAAATATGAACACGTCATGCTGCCTTCGAGCTGCCGTCATTGCCGCGATCCCGAATGCATGATCGGTTGTCCAACCGGTGCCATCCAACGTTTTGCCGACGGCGATGTCGATATTAACGACAACTGCATCGGTTGCGAAAACTGCGCGCGCAAGTGCCCCTATGGCAACATCACGATGCGCCCTCTCGACGAAGACGAGCGGCCATCACCCGAAATCACCAAACGCGCCATCAAATGTAATTTGTGTCGCGGCTTCGGCTATTCGAACTGCGTACACGAGTGCCCCCGTGGTGCGATCATCCGCGTTGATCCGCTGCGTTACTTTGAAGAACTTGCGTTGGTGATGGAGGCCGAGCAACGCGACGCCATTGAATGGTCACGTAAGCAGGCTAAAAACGTTGGCGCGCTTGGCAGCAAGCAGCAAATTGGGCGGCGTTCAACCTGGTTTATGCCGGCCAGCGTCATGATCGGTTTGTTTGCGATTGCAGCCGTTGTTTTGGGTGTTGTCAGCAATCATGGCCCACTGCGTGGTGGAACGCGAATCGGTTTGCTGCTTGGCGCCGGCTCAGCGGTTTGTTTGCTTGCGGCTAGTTCATTGGGCCTACGCAAACGTATGCGCAATGTGGGGCTCGGCGGCCTCGAAGCCTGGACCCAGTTTCACATGATGTTCGGTGCGATCGGCTTTGTCGCAGCTGCGGCCCACGCCGGCTTTCGAGTAACCG
>JAYWHS010000278.1:0-4963 GCA_043777635.1 Kofleriaceae bacterium
AAAACGCTTTGCTCGCATCGCTGAAAAATACGCGACGCCAGCGCGCGCGTTTTTCGCCGACAAAAAACCAGCCAACATGCCAACCACGGTGGTGTATCCGTTTGGCGGCGGCGATTTACTCTCGGCGTTGGTCACCTACCCTGAAGCGCGCGAAATCACCACCATGTCGTTGGAGCATGCTGGCGATCCAACCCGGCTAGCCAAGCTCAACGGCAAAAAGCTCAAAGCTGAACTCAGCGTGTATCGCGCTGCGATCGAAGGTTTGCTTGGGCTCAACGATTCCACCACCGACAACATGCAAAAGATGGAACGCGGCGGCATCCCTGGCCAGCTTTCGTTTCACTTGACCGGCATGGCGGCCATGGGCTTCGAGCCGGTGTCGCTCAAGTTTTTCTCCTTTGAAGAAGACGGCCGCATTCACTACCTAAGCGCGGGCGAGATCGAAGCGTTGGCGCCGAAGATCGCCAAAAAGAAAAAGGGCATCGCGACCAATACCGATTTTTCCGAAGCGTTTAGCAACATGGAAGTTACGTTCCGCAAAGCTGGCGACGCCGCGGCTCCACTGATTGTGCATCGTCACATCTCGGCCAACCTCGCCGACAATGCGTTTGCAAAATCGCCGCTGCTTAAGCACCTCAACAGCAAAGGCAACATCGCTGCAATCACTAAAGCTGCGAGCTTTTTGCTTTGGTACGACAGCTTCTCGACGATTCGCAACTACTTGTTAACCAACTTGGTGTGGATGGCCTCGGACGCCACCGGCATTCCGGCTCGCATCGCGCGCAAAGCGGGCCTGGTGCAAACCACGTACGGTTCGTTTACTGGTGCGTTTCTTGAAGATGCCCAAGGCACCAACGAAGAAACCACGATGGTTGAAATGTGGGCCAAACAACCACGGCGCAAACTGCCGTTTCGTTATGGCTACCCGGATGTGGCCAAAACTCATCATCTGTTGATCACTGAACGGCCACGGAAATAATCGTGATCACGCTGCATGAGTTTGCGTTAGGTACAGTGCTTGTCCTAACGATGTGCCTGGTGCACATGGTTGCACCGCCGACGTCTGACGCGAAACCGGCGGCAATTGCGGCGGGCAACGGCAATCGCAGCGACAGCGACGACAAATTAGATAAAAAAGAAGACACCGTAGCCGGTGGGACGCATTGGCGAATCAAAACCAAAGCCGGTGCGGTGCATGTCTGGATCCCGGCCGACTATGATCGCGAGAGCGCCGGCACCGTGGTGTATGTGCATGGTTACTACACCGATTCCGACGGAGCGTGGCGCGACTACGATTTAGCCAAACAGTTTCGCGCCAGCAAACAAAACGCGATGTTCGTGGTGCCCGATGCGCCGAGTGGCAACGATGAAGAAGTGAAATGGCCAGCGCTCACCGATCTACGCAAAGCAGTAGCGCGCGCGAATATTCGCTTGCCCGATGGCCCGTTGGTTGTGGTGGGTCACTCGGGTGCGTTTCGCACGGTGATGAAGTGGATCGACAACCGCACGGTCGATCAAATCATTTTGCTTGATGCATTGTATGGCGGCGAAAAAGCGTTCGACGAATACATTGATAGTGGCAAACGCGCGGACGACCACAAACTGATTGTGGTTGGCGCAGCGACGGCGCAAGGCTCAAAAGCGTTTGCCAAAAAATATCCGTTTGCAGTGACGCGCGACAAACTGCCAAGCTCGGCTGACGGTTTTAAGAAAAAGGAAAAACGCGCCAAGCTGTTGTATGTGCATTCGCAGTACGAACACATGTCGATTGTCACCAATGGAAAAGTAATTCCGACACTGTTGCACTTGACCCAGCTCAAAGGGCTTGAGCGCTCCTCGAAGGCGCGATCGCTGAGCGAACGGACCTGTGGACTGTCCGACATGATGGCCTGCGCCCGTCGGTAAGTCCGCCAGTCCGCCAGTCCGCCAGTCCGTCAGTCCGCAAGTCCGCAAGTCCGCCAGTCCGCCAGTCCGTAAGTCCGGAAGTCCGCCAACTTGGTTCATCCGGTTTCCGGACTCCAGACTCGTAGCCTTGCAGCCAAACCTACTTAACAGCCTGCGGCCCTTTGGTTTCCTTCGGCATCGACGGTGGCTTTGCGCCACCTTCCATAAACGACCGTCCTTCAAAGATGACGCCCTTATCAATTTGCAGGCTCGGCGTATGGATATCGCCTTTGACGCGGCCCGGGGCTTGGATTTCAATGCCGCGTTTGGCGCGGATATTCCCGACGACGGTGCCTTGAATGATGATTTCGCCAATGTCGATTTCGGCTTCGACGATCGCGCCTTCGCCGATCACCAGCACGTCTTCGGAAAACACTTCGCCTTTGAAGCGCCCGTCGATGCGCACGGTGCCTTCAAATGTAAGTTTACCGTCGAAGGTGGCGCCACGGCCTAGAAGCGTCGTGATTTCACCCATTGGAGTTACCCTGGCTGCAGGTTGCATGCTTGGTTATTATCACGGGGTGGCAGCGCGAAGCCAGGATTGACGCTAGAGTTCCGGCCATGCAACGCCACATCTTGAGTAACGACCATATCCACCCCGCCGCCCAGGCAATCATCGCTGCCAACCATCGCGATATCGTCGAAGAAGTCCAAGCCGCGATCGCCAGCAACGACGTGGTGATCGTCGGCATGAAGCAAAATCCGGTGCCCAAAAAAGCCCGTAAAATCCTCACCGCTCGTGGCACTACCTTCAAATACTTGGAATTCGGCAGTTACTTAAATACCTGGCGGCGTCGCACCGCGCTCAAAATGTGGTCGGGCTGGCCAACGTTTCCAATGATTTTCGTCAAAGGCACGTTGATCGGTGGCTGCGAAGATTTGGAAAAACTGCTCGCTGACGGCGAGTTCGACCGGTTGCTGGGCAAGTAAGATGCGGCGGTTCCGGTTAACCCGGTTTGCAACCAGCACCTCCGCGATCGCCGTTGCATCCTTGGCTACGGCCATGACTGTTGGGTCGTGCAAATCTGATCCAACAGGCACTGGCACTACCGCTACGGCCAGTATCGAATTTATCAATGCAGCAGCCTTGCCCGATGTTGCACCGTGGATCGCCAGTGAAGTTGCGCGTGCCACCAACGACAACACGCGCGTCTTGGTTTACGTCGGCGCTTCTTGGTGTGAACCGTGCGAAACGTTTCATCGCGCTGCCCAAGCTGGCAAACTCAATGCCGCACTGCCCAAGCTGCGCTTGTTGAGCTTTGATGCCGACCGCGATAGCGACGCCCTAGGTCGTGCCGGCTACGCTAGCGAAATGATTCCACTGTTTGCCGAAGCGCGTGCCGATGGCCAAGCTTCGGGCCGCAAGATCATGGGCTCGGTCAAAGGCGACGCAGCGATCAGCGATCTGACTCCGCGAATTTTGGCGTTGCTTGCCCCGCCGCAATAACCGGCCCCACCTCGCCGGACCGCCTTGGTTATGCAAGTGCATTAGGCTTGGCGGTAATCCAGCGCGCCAACATGGCCCGTACGTCGTCGGTGCGCACCGGTTTAGAAATGTAGTCGTCCATGCCGGCGGCCAGGCACCGTTCGCGATCCCCCGGCATGGCGTTTGCGGTCAGGGCGACGATCGGCAGCTCGCAATATCCCAAGCGCCGAATTTCACGCGTTGCCTCATATCCATCAACGTTTGGCATCTGGCAATCCATCAAGAGTAGATCGAACATTGTGGTGGTGACGGCGAGCACCGCTTGGGCCCCATCGTCGACGATAACCACGGTGCAACCTTGCAGCTCTAAAATTCGCGCGATAATTTTCTGGTTGACTACATGATCATCTGCGACCAATACGCGCACATGAACATAGTGACTGCCGGAAATAGTACGTGGCAGCATCGGTGCAGCAACTTGAAGATCTGCACTCAACGTAAATGCGCAGCGAAAGGTAAACGTACTACCCACCCCTAGAGTGCTTTCAACATCGAGCCGGCCACCCATCCGCTGCGCCAAGCCACGGCAAATCGCCAGCCCCAAACCGGTGCCACCAAAACGCCGGGTGGTGGTGGTATCGGCCTGGGCGAAGGCTTCAAAGATCTTTTCGAGGTGTTGTTCAGCGATGCCTACCCCCGAATCACGTACTGCAAGTTCAATAGCCATGCGGCCGGCCTCCGCCTGCGCTGGACCAGCGCGCAGCATTACGTGAACGTTGCCATGCGGTGAAAACTTAATTGCGTTGCTCATGAGGTTCAATAAAATTTGCTGAAGGCGCGTTGGGTCCGCCATGATGACCGCTGGCACACCGGCCGCAAGTGCCAAGGAAATCCGCACGCCGTGCTCCTCAGCCCCGGCCTGCAACATCCCAAGGCTCCGGCGCATGAAATCGGCTAATACTACCGGGCGTTCTTCTAGCTCAACTTGGCCTGATTCAACCTTGGCAAAACTCAGTACGTCATCAATCAGCGTTAGCAAGGTATCGCTACTTGCACGCAAGGTCTGTAACAAATCGAGTTGTTCCGTATTGAGGCGCGTGTGTTCAAGCAACTGCGCCGCACCAATCACCCCGTTAAGTGGCGTGCGAATCTCGTGACTCATCATGGCCAAGAACTCTGAACGTACTTTCAGCGCTTGCTCCGCGGATTCTTTGGCGATCCGCAACAGGGTTTCGCGTTGGGTCCACTCCGTCATGTCGTGCCAAACCACCAACAATGCCGGTCCGGTAGGCAACGTTATCGGCGTCACGACCACCTCAACATGAAACCGCTCGCCATTGACCCGTAGATGTACCCATGGAAAACGATGATTGCCTTTACCGATCGCCAACTCTGTCATCGCGATCGAAGTCTCATCAGACCGCGTACCATCCGGCTGAAATTCCGGTGAAAAGTCGCTCGGCATGCGGCCCAAGACTTCGCTGCGATCTTTGACCTGAAGCAAATCGAGGGCCGCTTGATTACAATCAAGCACGCCCGAAATCTGATAGGTTTGCGCATCGTACAGGAAATGGGCGTCATACGATTGGTCAA
>JAYWHS010000279.1:0-4962 GCA_043777635.1 Kofleriaceae bacterium
CAACACCGTCGAATCGGCCACCGCCAGACGATCAATCATGCCGTACAACGCCTGCATTTGCGGCGAATTGCCGGTGAGGGCATCGTAGCCGTCGCGCGAGGCGTGGCGCAGCTGATTTTTGGTAGGCTCGGCGGGACCGCGCGCATCATCACTTCGGCTTGCGAACAGTTGCGCAATCTCCGCTGCGGCAGGTTGCATCACGGCTTCAAGAACCGCCTGTTCCGTCGGTGAAATTACCACGGGCGCCGCACTCCAAGGTACTGCACACAAGCTACCGATTTCGTAGCCACTACTTTCGATCATGATCCGCAACACAGCGCCGTCGTGTGCCACCGCGCGCTCGGTCAACACCAGATCCATTTTCCGGGCGTGCAAGACCGCACGCACGTAGCGCAACACTGGCAAGTCGAGATCTGTCCACCAAGGAGTCATGGCTGGTAAAGCCGGTAGTGTGACGTGTAGTTGCCTCATCGGCCAGGGTCTACGCACGACTTCTGGCCCGAAGTAGTCTGTGCACTGCCGCCACCATAATTTAGTCGGGTAGGACTACACACTGATAACATTTAAAGGGCAACGAGTTACAGCGGTGCTGGCGATGGGGTCACAGACTGTAACTGACTCAAGGCAACGCATTCTTCAAAGCTGCGATATGGATTGGGACCGGCTTTTGTTGTCATTACCGGACTGCTGGCCGAATTGTAGCGGGGTCCAGGCTTACCCCAACTCGCCGGACATTCTCCGCGGTCCGCAGTGAAGTACGCGCAACGGTCACCCTCGACGACGGCCCAAGTATACGTTGTCCGGGTCTCCCTTGCCTCCACTTTCGTGGGAACTCCAAACCTTTTGGTGAATTCTTGCAGCGTTTCATCCCACGTCTGAACACACAATTTTTGCGCCGTCGAAAAAACGCTTTCGTCTTCTGCCATCAATCTTTCGATAGGTGTCGCGGGCAGCGCACCGCCAGATGTTGATTTTTTATTGCTGCACGATATGGCTATGCCGAATGCCAGCAACGCAATTGAGTAGTTACGAAACATTTGTACTGCTACCAGTATTAATGCCAGCTTGCAATTCCTCGTACGGAGTGACCATCACCATCTCGCGGGCATGATGGCCTTGGCAACTACGTCGGTAGATCGACGGTCAACCGCATCGCAGCTCGGATTTCGTCCCAAGCTTGCTCCTCCATCCCCAGATATGGCACTTCGACGGTGACAACCTCACAGCGCAGGTCAACGCCATACTTTGAGCCAAACGAACCAGACGTTGGATAACCGATATCGCCTTTGGCCGGATAACCGCACAACGCTGCCATTTGTTCGGCTAAAACCTGCCCGGTACCATCCCAATTCATTACACGAAACGTGGCGTGCACGGCGATCAGCCGAGTGGCACCGACGCGCGTAATAAGTTCAACTAACGCTTGGGTCTCCGGTTGATCTTCAGCCGCACGACCGGGCTTGTAACCAGGTTGGTGCGCAGCGAGCCAATTGGTTGATGCAAAATTACGATTGAGATCAACGTCGTTTGCGTTGTTTTTGCTACCGGCCAGTACGCCATCCACGTTCAAACACGGGATGATCCAAGTATCGCGGCCGGGCGGCCGCTCGATCAACTCTTCGGACAAGCGCTGGAGAATCAACGCGGTCACCGGCTCGTCGCCATGAATAGCGCCAAATAAAACCGCAGCTGGTTTCTTTTTGACGTAACTCGGCGCTGCAAAATGCACGGCTTCAATGGGCCGACCCAGCACCGTGGTGCCAATAATTTGTTCTTGATGGAGGCCCATAGGATTACTCGCGCGAGCTCATGGCCGCAGCCAAGCCATAACCGCCGATGGCCAACATTGCTGCACTCAGAATCCATCCTAACAGCGACGCCTGAGGCGCGGCTTTCACCACATCGGCAATATGACCGATGACGATCAGTTTGGTTAACGCCGCCACCAAGCCCCACATGATTAGCAACCACGCGATGATTTTAGCGCCGGCCAAACTCGGCGCGGGAATCCAAACCAGCAACATGCCAACGATGGCCAACACAATCGGAACCAAAGACACCAACGCAATTACCAGCGCGCCGCCGGATGCAGCGAACGCAGCTTTGAACATCAAGATCATCGGCAGGTCGCCGCCAACCGGTACGAGCAACGGTGCAAGAAGCATCAAGCCCCCCACCGTGGTGACCACCCGCCCCGACACTGCGGCTGGGTGCGCATGACGAAACATCAACCCGCCAACAAGTAAGAACGGAGCGACAAATATAATTTGCTGCCACTGCGGATCACCATGCAGCGTGATTGGATAGATCGTAGCTGCCAGCATCAACGCAGCGGCGATGCCACCACGCACTTGGGTTGGCATTGGAATAACAGAAAACAGAATCGCAATCACGCCGATGATCGCAGGCAACAAGGTCACCAACAACGCCGAAATTTCACCGCCGGAAATCATGTCAAAGGTGAATCCCAACGGGCTCGCCGAGACCGGCGTCACGAACATTAACAAACACAAAATTCCAAACACCAACATGACCAAGCGCAGCGATTTTGCGAATGGATCGGCATTGGTACTCAACCGCATCGGTAACGCGGCACGCGGCGGTTGCGACGTCGGCTGAAACACCGCAGGGCCAAAATTCGCTGCAGCGAGTGGCACCGCGCCGGTTGGGTCGGGTCGCTGCCCGACTTTCTGACCAGCCAACGGCGACACCATCGGATCAGCGAGGGTAGTTGCAACCGCTGCCGAAGTCGGCACCATGGCGGCAAATGCCGGCGGCGCACTTGGCGCTGATGAACGATTCGGTGGCGCAAACGCCGACGCTGGTGGCGCAAATGCCGGCGGCGCACTTGGCGCTGATGAACGGTTCGGTGGCGCAAACGCCGACGCTGGTGGTGCGCTTGGTACCGGCGCGCTGAACGCCGGCAAATGTACCGGCGCAGGCGATGCAGTCTGCGCGAACTGCCCTGGCGCTGCCAGCGCTGGAGGTGTAAACGGCGCACCCGGGCCCGGCGATGCCAACGTCGTTGCCATGGCCAATTCCGGCGCAATCATGGTGGCTGCGCGCGCATCACGTTGCAGCGGCAACGGTGCCGAAACACCTTGTTGCTTCATGTGATCAATCAGCGCTCCTGCGGTGTAGCCCATTTGGGTCGCAGCGTTGGCATTGTTGCCCACGACGTTAGACGCGCTCGCCGCAACTGGCGCAGGTTTTTGCGCAGCCATTGGTTGTCGAGCCCCACACGCACCACAAAATGGTGCCTCCACCGGCAACGGAGTGCCACAACTTGCACAGTTTTTCACCCCGCGAGTATAGGTGTGAGCTGGTCCAGAGGCAATTCCCTGTGTGATCTTGCGTGCTTGGCAAATAATACTTATGCAAGTACTGGCTTTCGCTCAGTTCGCACGACTCTGTCGCAACGATCTTGCGTGGGATTGTCGTCGATCTCCCGAGCATTTCGGCCAAGCGGATCTATACTTAGCAACATGGAAGCACCTCGCGACACCAAGCGTCCGTTAGCAAGTTTACTTTGGTTGTTGGTGTTGGTCGGCGTCGTACTACTGTGGTGGTACTTCAAGCCCGGCGAAGAACACAAAAATAATATACCTACCAACGACCCAGCGTATGCACTCGGCGATCCTGATGACATTCTGGTTGACCTCGTCGACGATGCCTCGGCGGCGCAAGTGGCTACGTTGGAACGTGAGTTTGGTTTCAAGTTGAATTTGGTTTCTAGCCAAGCGCGCAACGAACAATTCTATCGTGCGCATGTACCAGCGGCACGCCGCGACGCGATTCTCGCTGCGCTGGCCAACCGCGATGTGGTTGAGATGGCCGAACCCGACGCCGAAGTAAATCTGATTGGCGGCAGTCGTTTCGATGTTGAATCGCAAATCTTCGTCGCACCGCCCGTGACCAAATGGGAAGGCTTCCCAAATGACCCACAATACAAATACCAATGGCACCTGCGCCAAATCGGGATGCCTGAAGCGTGGAAACTCGCTGATGGCAACGGCGTTATCGTCGCTGTGCTCGACACCGGTGTTGCCTATGAAGACTTTGAGCGCTTTCACCAACTCAAAGACCTGAAGGGCATTGAGTTCGTTAAAGGCTTCGACTTCGTCGATAACGACGCCCACGCCAACGACGATCACGGTCACGGCTCGCACGTCACTGGCACCATCGCGCAAGCCACCAACAATGGCGAAGGCGTTGCAGGCGTCGCGCGCAATGTGCGCATCATGCCGCTCAAAGTGCTTTCAGCGTCGGGCTCGGGTTCGATCGGTGGCATCTCGGATGCCATTCGTTACGCCGCCGACAACGGTGCCAAAGTTATCAACATGAGCCTCGGTGGGCCGTTCCCATCCAAAGCGCTCAAACAAGCTGTGGCCTACGCGCACAAAAAAGGCGTGACTGTAGTTTGCGCAGCAGGCAATGAAAGCCGTGGCAAAGTTGGCTACCCAGCGGCCTATCCAGGCGCCATCGCTGTGTCGGCAACCCAGTTCGACGAAGCCACTACGTTCTACTCGAACTATGGCAAAGACATCGACATCGCTGCACCGGGCGGCAATACCCAACTCGATCAAAACAACGACGGCCAACCCGACGGTGTGTTGCAAAACACGATCAAGATCGGCGACCCAACCACCAGCGATTATTTCGGCTACATGGGCACCTCCATGGCCTCGCCGCACGTCGCTGGCGTAGCAGCGCTCGTCGTCGGTGAAGGCATCACCGACCCTGACCAAGTTGAGCGCATCCTCAAAGAATCGGCACGCAAACCAAATAATCAAAAAATGTCGGCTGACAAATACGGCGCTGGCATCATGGACGCACCAGCCGCCATCAAAGCTGCGCGTGGCAAAACCGGCGCTGGCCAATTTGCCCTGGGCATGTTGTTGGCCGCTGCAGTCGCGGCCTCGGTTCGTCGCCGCGATGTCAAACTTGGCGCTACCTACTTGA
>JAYWHS010000280.1:0-18416 GCA_043777635.1 Kofleriaceae bacterium
CTTGTCGATGTTGAACACCGGACCGCCGAGCGCAATGCGATCCAGATTGAACACTGGAATCATTTCTTCGAGGGTAAATTTCTCGCGATCTTCGCCGAACGACCAGCCCATCAAACCCAAAAAGTTAAGCAGCGCGGGCGCCAAGATGCCGGTGTCGCGGTAGTAGTTGATTGAAACCGGATTTTTGCGCTTCGAAATTTTCGATTTGTCGGCGTTGCGCAGCAGCGGCATGTGATACCAGGCTGGCTCTTCCCAGCCGAAGGCGCGGTACAGCAGCACATGCTTGGGGGTCGAGGAAATCCATTCTTCGGCGCGAATGACGTGGCTGATTTCCATCAGGTGATCATCGACCACGTTGGCCAAGTGATAGGTCGGCATGCCATCGGATTTGAGCAGCACTTGATCGTCGACTTGGGCATGATCGATGACAACGTCGCCACGCAGCCGATCGCGTACGACGATGCTGCCTTCGGTCGGCGCTTTGAGTCGTACCACCGAGGTTTCGCCTGCGGCCATGCGACGGGCAACTTCACTGGCATCAAGCGCACGGCAGTGCCGATCATAGCCGTGCGATTTTTTCTCGGCTTGTTGCATCGCCCGCAACTCGGTCAGCCGCTCGGAGGTGCAAAAGCAGCGATAGGCTTCGCCTTTGTCGAGCAGGATTTGGGTGTGGGTGGCGTAGATCGCGCCGCGTTCACTTTGCCGATACGGACCAAATGGCCCACCGACATCAGGGCCTTCATCCCAGGACAGTCCGACCCAGTGCAACGCGTCAAAAATCATTTGTTCTGAATCGCTGCGGGCCCGGGTCTGGTCGGTATCTTCAATGCGCAAGACAAATTTGCCACCGTTTTGACGGGCGAAAACATAGTTGAACAAGGCGATGTAGGCAGTACCGACATGCGGGTCGCCGGTGGGCGACGGGGCGATACGAACCCGAACTGGCCGGTTGCTGGCTTCCGATGCACTCATAGCGCCCGCTTGTATCACGCTGTGTTAGGCTCGGGCAAAGATGAGATGGCCTTTGCTCACGGTGGTTTGGTTAGGCGTCGCTGCACGGGTTGCCGCAGGTGCGCCGCTGACCGGCGAAGTGGTGGCGTCGCAAGCGCGGTGGACTGCGGACGGCCAACGCATTGTGACCGAATCGGTGGTGCGCAGCCCCGATGGTAGCGAAGTTGTGGTGAGCCAGCTCGGCGGCACTGCCGATGGCTTGACCATGCTGTTGTTGGCCAGCGACGGGCGTGGCGATGGTGTCGACACTGCGTTGTTACAGGTTGGCATGCAGGTTGAGCTAGCCGTGCACACGGGGGCGACCACCGCCGGCGAGGCAATTATTGTTGTTGATCAGGTAGTGCGTCAGGGTGGCAGTGATTTTGTACGGACCGGACCAACCAAAGCTGGAAACTCCCTCGCGTGGGCCTCCGGTTGCGCGCAATTGTTTTACGACTCGGCGGGCACGTCACATTTGGCTGGCGACACCGAGTTTGGGTTGATCGACGAATCGGTCGCAGCGTGGAACGATGGCGTGGCTGGCTGTTCGTACATGAGCATCGTAAAACAAGGCAAGAAGTCCGACGAAGTGGGCAAAGATTTTTCTAACATCGTGAAGTTTCGCGACACCAAATGGTGTCGGCCGGCCACCAGTGCCGATGCTGAGCGCTGTTATTCGCCAGCGGCTGCGGGCCTCACCACGGTAGTGTTTGTCGACGACGCCAACAGCGATCGCGATGGTGAAATTGTCGATGCTGATATCGAACTCAATGGCGTTGATTTTGCTATTTCTAACGCTGGCGCAACCACGGGTACCGCTGCATGTCTATCTGATCTCAAAAACACGTTGACCCATGAGCTCGGCCACTTTTTGGGGTTAGAGCACACCTGTTTAGCCTCAGGTGACCCGCCGCGCATCGACAATCAAGGCAACGCTGTACCGTTGTGCAACGCGAGCAACGACCCGCTGATACGCGAGTCCACGATGTACAATTTTCAAACCTGCGGCGAGACCAGCAAAGCCACGCTCGCCGTCGACGACACCTCCGCGATCTGCTCGATCTATCCGTTGGCCACCGACCCAGGCACGTGCGATTCGGTCGGCGGTAGCAGTGGCGGTTGTTGCAGTGTCGGCGGCCCGGCTGTGCCGTTGCCGTGGGCGCAAGCGATGCTGGCTGCGGGTGTTGCTGGTTTGATTTTCCGGCGTCGCCGTCGCTAGCGCCGTGCGGTGACCTAGTTGTGTGCTACTTCTTTAAACTTGGTCGCAGCCAAGGCTTTGAGCGCTGCGGCCGTGGCTTTTTCGTCGGAGCTGCCGTCGACAATAAACACACTGTTGCCTTGGCGCGACACGGTCACGAACCGGCCATCGTCACGCTTGGTACCATCGCCGCCAAAACGCTTCACCAGCGTTGCGCGATAGGCAGCTTCAAACGCTTCGGCATCGGGTTGGCTGTCCCAGGTGGTGGCGATGAGGCCAAGCAGCGAGCCGTCCTTGTTGCGCCAAACAGCGAACCGGTCGCCATCCCAACCGGCGGCGTTGTCGGCCGATTTGGTATCGCCCCATTGCTCAAGGTACACGCGCCAGCCGAGTTCGCCGATCACGTTTGATTCGACCAGCGTGCCGGCTTGTTTGGGCAACGTTGCAATCTGTGGATAGTCGCGTGGGAACAGCTTGTCATCAGGATGCAACAACTGCTCAGTTGAATTAGGCGGATTACTGTATAGCTTCGCAACTTCAGCCCAGCCACCCTTAGCGAACGCGACGGCTACCGGCATTGCGCCCTTGAGATAGGAATCGACCATGGGCACCAAAATGATGGCGGGAATCTTATCCATCGCAGCGGCGGAGGCCTTCATTTCCTCGCTGCCGCCAAGGCCTTCGGCTTGCGCCTTGGTCATGGTGCGCAGTTGATCGATGGAAAGATTGCCGGTAAGTTTGAGCTGCATTTGCAGCGCTGCCAGCGTTTTTCCGTCGATGGTGGTGGCGCCAGTTTTGGCGGTAACCAAATATGCAAACATCGCAAATGTGGCTTCGCCTTCCACGATGAATTTGCGTGCATTGATTTCGTCGTCGGATAGGGCCGGGCCTTTTTTGCCGTTTGGCTCTAAATACTTGTTGAGATCAAAATACTGATCTTGCAACGAGTGGGTCAGCTCGTGCGAGGTGATGGTGTCCAACATGGTGTCGTCAGACGGCGTCATTACCAAGAAAAACTTCTTTTGATTCGGGTCGTAGTAGGCCGCGGCTTGGGTCACCATGGTATCCGACATGGCTTTGGCGAGATCGATCCGCTCCTTGAGCATCCCGATGTGCAACATCGCATCGACCATGGCTTTGGCTTTATCGGTGCCTAGCTCTTTGCCGATTTCCTTTTCCACGAAGGTGCGAAAATCCGCCGTGGTTTGATACTCCGCTGGTACATCAATTTTAAACGGTTGATCGCGCAGCGCGGCTAGGTGTTTCTTGATTTCAGGGATCCGTTTGAGTGCACGCTCGGCGATAACTTTGGGATCTTCGACGGGTTTAGGGATTGGTTTCGCCGTTGCATGATCAGGACTCACGGCCGTGTTGTCCCATGGCGAAGCCACCGCAGCGGAACCACTACCAGCGGCAACCAGGGCGGCGCTGCCGGTTTTCGGCACCGAGGATGGAGGCGGATTTGATTTACAAGCCACGAGCGCTAGCGCTAGCAACGGGAGAGTTTTCATGCGCGGCAACCTAGCAGATTGTGGCGCGGTTGGTGCGGCAAGTTTGCAAGTGCCGCGTAATCACCGCCAGGTTTGGTTGCGTGGCCAGAAACTGGATGAGGCAGCGTCGCGAAAAATTACCAGTATTTGATTTCAATCGTAATGTCGTTGGTATTGTAAACATTGGGCTTGTTGTCGTTGAAAATGTATCGTGATAGCCTGCGCCGATGGTTGTGGTTGTGTTTGTGCGCACGCTAGTCGTGCTGGTGTGTCTATTGTGGGGCTTTGGGTATGGCAACGAGGGGGCCGTCGGCGTCGCGCGTGCAGAGACCCCGTCGCCTAGTGACCCCGTCGCCGCCACGGACAAGTTCAATGCGCTAATGAACCAATACGGTCGCGCCATGGGCGCAAACGCGTATTTGGCGGCAGCGCAAATCAGTCGGCGGCTGTTCGAGCTGCAATCCAAAACTGGCGGCGCGGATTCTGCGATGGCGCAGGTCTATCAATCGATGTGGGCTGTCTCGCTGATGTTGGCCGGCGATTTGGTTGGTGCCAAGAAGCTGTATCGCGAACAACTCATAGCGATTGAGCGAGCCAATGGTGCCGATTCGGCAGAAGTTCTGCTGGTGCTACAGCAGCTCAAGAATGTGGCGCTAATGCAGGCCAATCTCGACGATTTCGAGGTGCTGGCGGTACGCGCAATGGCGCTTACCAAAGTGCTGCACGGTGAAAAAAGTTCACAATTTGCGCAACAATGGTTCGAGCGTGGCGATAAGGCGTTGATGAATCATGAGTCTTCCGCTGCGCTGCAGGCATACGCGCAAGGGCTTAAAATCTTTGAATCGCTGGCGAGTTCGAAGACTGATGCTGCGTTGATTGCGCCGTTGGAACGCCTGGCCTACGGGTATTGGACGTTCGGTGAACAAACGAAAGCAATCGCGCTTTCTGAGCGTGCGTGGGCGATTGCGCAAACAGTGCCGAATCTGTCGGTGTACGAAAAAGCCAGTAAACAGATCGCATTGAGCGATTGGTATGCGGCTAGTGGGCAAAACCAGCGTGCGTTGGCCGTCGCTCAACGTGCTTTGACACTGTCCGAAGCGCAGATTGCTCGGTTGGAAAAGTCCGGTAGCGACGAAGCGCAATTGCGGGTCCTGCTGGCTCAAGCCGCCATGATAAATCTGCAAAAAATCGGCAACTACGGCCTCGCTGAACAACAGTTGCGCAAAGAAATCGCGCTGGCCATCAAAGCGCATGAGCGTTCAGGGTATGTGGCGATTTTGGCGGGGCTAAAGCGAGAGCAAGGCAATTCCAAAGAAGCGCTCGACCTGCTAGTGGGAGAGCAAGGTGTGTTACGCAAATCTGCGGCAGCGCACAATTTTGACGTTGCGATTGCAGATTTGTTGCACGAGCTGGGCGAAGCCAAACGGGCCGAAAAAGTGCTCGACGGACTGCGCGTGGCATGCAGCAAAGTCAACGTAGGTTGTGCGGTTGATGCCCGCAGCGTGGTTAATCTTTATGCTGCTGTTGGCAATGTTGTGAAAGCCGAACAGACGTTGACCGATTGGTTGAATGCTGCCGAGCGAGAATTGATATCAGTTTTGAAGGGTGGAACCGAAACGGATCACCGAATTTATTTTGAGCGCCATGCATCCGTGCTCAACAGCGCGTTGAGTTTTCACTACAACTATGCCGCCAAAAGTCGCAGCGCGACGCGGCTCGCGTTAACCACGTTGTTGCGGCGAAAGGGGCGAATCCTTGACGCTGCGACCATCGCGTCTGGCGTTTTGCGCGCCAACGCGGACCCTCAGGACAAAGCGGTGATTGACGACCTTAATAGCGCGCGGACACAGTTAGCCAAACTCGTGGTGACTGGCGCAATTGGCTTGGGTGATGCCGAGTATGCAAAGCAAGTCGCCGCGCTCGAAGACCGTGTACGGCAACTGGAACTTCAGCTCGCTACAAAAAACGCAGCGTACCGAACGCTTACTCAATCAGTGAATCTCGCGGATGTTCAGAAAGCGATACCAAAGGATGCGCGGTTGGTTGAGTTTTCGAGCTTTGAACCCTGGGCATCGAAATCGTGGCAAATGTCAGTGGTGCCCAATTCTTCCCACGTTGTTGGGCGGCCGCGTCGCTACGTTGCGTTTGTCGTTGGGCGCAGCGGTGAGGCAAGCGCTATCGACCTCGGGGAAACCGTGGTGATTGATGAGGCGATTTCGCGCTTTCGTGCTGCGGTGAAAGATCCGGACAATGACAGTGCGGTGCAGCTTGGCAAAGTGTTGCACGACCTGACGATGGCGAAAATTGAGCCTGCCCTTGGCGGTGTCGCCAATGTGTTGTTGGCTCCCGATGGCGCGCTAAACCTTGTGCCATTCGCGGCGTTGGTTGACAACAAGGGCGAGTATTTAGTCAAGCGCTTTAACTTTACATACCTGACATCGGGGCGCGATTTGGTACGCAAGGGTACGGCGTCGAAAGCCAAAGGCGGTGTGGTGTTTGCAGATCCGGCATTCGATAGCGGGGCACCAACGGTGCAGACATCGAAGTCGCGTGGGCGCCGTTCGTTGACGATGGCGACGATGCATTGGGCCCGTTTGCCAGCCACGGCCAAAGAGGCTGATGCGCTGCAAAAAACGATGGGTGAATTGACGATCTTTCGCGGCGCGGCAGCAACCGAAGGGCAGCTTAAACAAGTGCATCGGCCGAGGATTTTGCATATCGCAACACACGGCTTCTTTTTGCCGGACCAGTTGAGCAATGCCAGTACTAGCGGTGCAATGGTGCGCGGCGAATCCAGCGGAGCGAGTGCGGTGGAAAATCCATTGTTACGGTCAGGTCTGGCGTTGGCGGGCGCCAACACATTGAGCTCGGCCAACGACGATGGGGTTCTCACCGCGTTCGAAGCCGCCGGCTTAGATCTATCGGGAACCAAGCTCGTGGTGTTGTCGGCCTGCGAAACGGGCCTTGGCAAAATCAGCAACAGCGACGGAGTCTACGGCTTGCGACGTGCTTTTGGTATCGCCGGCGCAGAGAGCATCTTAATGTCGTTATGGCAAGTTGACGATGTTGCAACCAAAGATTTGATGGCTGGGTACTACAGTAGATTGCGTGTTGGCGAACCGCGCAGCGCGGCGTTACGTGCTGTGCAATTGGAGCTCGCTGGGCGCAGTAAATATTCACATCCTTATTATTGGGCCGCGTTTTTTCCGGCCGGTGCAACAACTTCACTTGGTGATTGAAAGAGGAGCTAGCGATGTATCTACGAACATTAGTATGTAGTCTGGCATTGGGGCTGGGTGTGACCAGCGCCAGCGCCGCGCCGCGTAAAGCGGCAGTTGCTTATGGGCAGCCCAAGCAGACCAAAAAACAACAACAAATCGAACGCCACGAATGGATGGCCCAATACTTTGTTGTGCAACAGCGCAACATGAAAGCAGCGGCCAAAGAGTATCAAGCGATTCTGCGGCTCGATGCCAAAAATCTCAAAGCATCACTTGCGTTGTCGTCGGTATACATTTTCGACAAGCAGCCGAAGCTAGCCCTCAAAGTGTTGTTGCAAGCAACCAAACAAAACCCCAAGAGCACCGATGCATGGCTGTCACTTGCCGACATGCAGTCGATCGCCCACGATGCCAACGGCATGAGAGCGTCACTTGCAAACGTAATTGCACTCGACCCCGAGAACGGTGATGCGGCGTGGCTCTTGTTTGTTGAAGCTGACTTCGCAGCGATGAAGGGTGAGCCCAATGCAACCGCCGCCGCGGTCGCTGCGGCACGGCATTATATGCCGCTGGCTTACAGTCAGAACTCGTACGCTTACAAAACAGCGGAGCGCGCGGTGGTGAAGTATTCTGACGATCCAATCGCGCTGGCGGTTTACGACGCGAAGGCGGCGTATTTTGCAGCGTTTGAGCGCGGCGAAAGAGGCTACATCAATTTGCAGATGGCGAAAGCTCGCCGTGGTTTCGAAGTGTGTACCGCAGCTCAGCCAAAGAACGAGGAATGTCACTACTACCTTGGCTTGGTATATTCGACGGTGAAATCATCGGACTCATACAATGCAAAAAATGCATTGAGTGAGTTTGCGTTGGCACCGCAGCGGCCGCTGGCGTGGGTGGAAACCGCAAGGTTGCTGCGTGCCGGTGATCAAAACGACGCAGCCCGCGAAGCGTTGAACAAAGCGCTGGCGTTGCAGAGTGATTGTGCGGTGGCGCATGTCGAAATGGGAATCCTCGATAAGCTCGACGGCAAACTTGATGCAGCGATTGAGCATTTTGTTTTGGCGATGGATGTCGATCCCTTCGGCGCTGTCGGAAAACGTGCGACCAACGAATTAAGCAAAGCGAAACCGACGCATGCTCGGTTGGCGATGAGCGCACTTGCGGGTGATGCAATCGATGTGTTTTCGACCGAAAGATATGCCTCGGTCGTCAAAGTGATCGAAGCTGATTTGGGTGGTGTCGAAGCGGACGCGCCAGAACGCGTAGTCATTGACGATATCGTACGTCGCTTGGCGGATGGCAGCGCTATCAAGCAGCGCTTCAACGTTCAAGTCTTGGCATCGCAACAGATCAATGCGTTTGCCTTGGCTGGCGGTGGCATCTATGTAACGCGGGGGTTGCTCAATTTGGTGAAAACCAAAATGGCCACGACGATTGATGTTAATAATGACGTTTTGGGACATGTGCTAGCACATGAGTTAGCCCATGTGATTCGGCGCCACACGCTCAACTCTGGGCTGTTTCGTAATGCGATCAAAGAAAGCGGTAGCGCATTGGACCGCTCCGTACTCACTCACGTGACTCGATCGCAAGAAATGGACGCCGATCGCGAGGGCATGGTGATGGCGTTTCTCGCGGGATATCATCCACGCGGCGGCATCGAGTTTATGGAAACGATGGGCAAAGAAGACGAGATTCCTAAGTTTCTTGATCATCCGACGTTTGAAGAACGAGTCGACTACCTATCCGACTATTGGACCAACGACGTAAGCTACGCCTTTGTCTCATTTAAATTGGGCGTTGCCGCAGAGGCCAGAGGCAACAAGCTTGAATCCTCCGATATGGTGAAGGCCATTGAAGCCTACCAAGAAGCGGTCGATGCCTTCGGTCGATTTCGCGCCCTGTTGCCGACCGTAAAAGAAGCCGCGAACAACGCGGGCGTGGCCAACACGAAGTTGGGTGTGTTGGCCATGAACAAAAATGATTCGGCATTGGGGCGGTGGCAAAGCAAACTTTCGATCGAGCGAACTTCCAGCGTAAAGTACGTTAACCTGGCGAGGGTAGAAGAAGCGGGTACGCGCGGCGGGCCTTCGACACGTATGCCAGTGGCGTTGCGCGAAGCTATCGGTGCATTCAAAGATGCACTCGCAATCGACGAAACCTACAGCAAAGCGAGGTTGAATTTGGTAGCGGCGTACATTGCGGCAGGCCAACTCGATAACGCCAATGCAATGCTAGCGAAGGTAGATGCGACCGGCGGCGTAACCAGCGGCGATATCGATTTGTGGCGCGGTATTGCAGCGGCGGAGGCCAAGGACTATGCCAAAGCGACGGCAGCGTTTTCGCGCGCTGTGGCATCGCCATCGGTCACGCGAGCCGCAACCTACAATCTCGCACGCACGCTGTTACTCGCCGGTAAAAATCTTGAAGCTAAAAAAAGCTACGCCGACTACGTCAAGCGTTGGCCGGATGGCCCGTGGGGGGCCGCTGCCAAGGTGGCGGGCGATACGTTGTAATCACCTTGAGGGCTACGTTCTGCACCGCTACGCCGGCGTAGGTTTGCTGCGCTTAGCCCAGGGCCACACCGCAACTGCCCAGACAATACCGTAGATGCCGGCCACCGCCGTGAGAACCCACATGGCGGTAGCGACCGACGTGGCATCGGCGATCAGACCAGCGCCGATCGCGGAGCCGCCGATCGCGAGGGTAGCCAGGCCATAATCAAGCGACATGATGCGACCGCGTAACTGATCGGGCGTGCGCGACTGCAAGCCGTAGCTCGACAGCGTCCATTGCGCACCACCGCCGAGATGCGCGATCGCTACCAGCGCCATCGTCCCAACCAGCCACGGCATCAACGGTACTAATGCGTAGGCAGCAGCGTAGGTCATCGTCGAAATGCCGCACACCCACATGATGCCACGCACCGTCGGGCGTCGGCCGGCGATACGGCGTGCCAGGGGCGGGCCGATCATCACACCCAAGCCGCGTGCTGCCAACACCAGGCCAAGTGCTTTGTCGCCGCCGGCGTAGCGTGCGACTAACAAACCGGGCAGGAGGCCAACCGTACCGTTGGCACAACTGACGCCACCTTTGGCAAGCAACAAGCGCACGGTGATGGGTGAGCTGCGCAAATGCGGCCACAGTGGTGGTGCCAACTGCGGAGACAATGCGCGAGCCGCTCGCGTGGTGGCAAACTTTTGCATAGGCGTCCGGATCCGCAACAACACCGCGGCCGAAATCGCAAACGATGCAGCGTCGATTGCGAACGCTGCGTTTTTGCCGAGATACGCAGCGGTGAGCCCGCCAAGGGCCGCACCGACGATGAGCATGGCGCCCCATGAAGCCGAGAACATCGCTTGGGCCATCGGCAGATCGTCTTCGGCAACCAGATTGGGCAGAGCAGCGGAAGCGACCGGATCTGAAAATGCTGCGGCAATACCGAGCAGGATAACAGCGGCGATTGCCAGACCCACGCTTTGCCAATACGCAGCGGCGATCAAGCTGGCTGCTAATGGCACTCGGACGGCGTCCGCGATCAGCATCATGCGTCGTCGATCGAACCGGTCGGCGAGGCCGCCCGCAATCGGTGCTGCAAAAAATATCGGCAATACCATGGCCGCGTAGGCAAACGATGCCGTGCTTGCACGATGGGTAATTTCCGTGAGCAGGCCGGCCACTGCGACGAATGAAAACCAATCACCCATCATCGAGATGAGTGACGCGATGAACAATCGCCGAAAATCAGGATTGCGGCGCAGTACGCCGGTAGTTTCCGCAAACATCAAAGAATCACGGCTTCACAAGCGAGCGTTCAACCGAATCGATCATGGCCGAAACGGACGTTCGTCTTTGCCTCGAACCGGATTGGCCAGACGACGGGCCACGGTGTCTTGCTCTTCTTTGGTTAGGCGTCGCACGTACACGCCAGCGGCGTCGATACTTTTTGCACCGAAAAAACCCTCGGACACCGCGTATTCAACTTCAACGATCATAAAAGGGTCGTCGCCGATCCACATCAATTCGTGTTTGCGCGGAATGCCAACCCACGAGCTCAAGGTGAACTTTTCACGGGTGCCGTCGTCGTTCAAAACGACCATAGTGATGCGCTCGGTAGCGGTCATGTCTGGGTTAGCTTACCCTGGACCGTCCACATTGGCGACGCACGAACCACTATACGATGCGACCCATTTCACGATATTCGGCGCGCGCTGCTTCAAAAATGTCAGTGGTGCCGATGGCTCGTTGCGCCGACACGGCGTTGAGTGCTGCGCGCAACGCAGCTTTTTTAATGTACCCGCCAGCCATCACAAAGCGTTTGGCGATCATGTCCCAATCGATGTTGGCTTCGAGCGGTACTTTGGGTGGGAACATACTGATCCACAGCCGTTTGCGCTCGGCTTCTTCGGGCAATTCAAATTGCACGCTGAAGCGCACGCGGCGTTTGAAAGCTTCGTCGAGGCCTTGTTCTAAGTTGGTCGCCAGCAAGGTGACGCCGTCATAGGTTTCCATGCGCTGCAATAAGTAGTTTACTTCTAAATTGGCGTAGCGATCATTGCTGGATTTAACTTCGGTGCGTTTGGCGAATAGCGAATCGGCTTCGTCGAAGAACAGCACGGCGTGCGATGATTCGGCTTCTTCAAAAACTCGCGCTAAGTTTTTTTCGGTCTCGCCGATGTACTTGTTAACGATTTGCGACAAGTCGATGCGGTACAGATCGTAGCCTAGCTCGTTGGCCAATAGCTGCGCCACCATGGTTTTGCCGGTGCCTGGTGGGCCGGCCAAAATCGCTGATACGCCGCGGCCATAGGGCAGCTTGGCTGCAAAACCCCATTGTTCGAGGAGAAACGGTCGATGTCGAGCAAAGCGGACTACTTCGCGCACGGCTTCAAGGGTGTCAGGAGGCAACACTAGGTCGTCCCAACGAAAGCCGGTGGGAATCCGTTGGGCCAACGCGCCGAGCCGATGCGAAAACGTTAAGCGCGAAGCATCGCTGAGATCTTCGAGGGTAACGTGCAGCTTTTTTGGATCGCGGAGCCGTGCACTGGCGGCGGCGCGCCGAGCCGCACGCGCAATGGCGGCCCCGACAAAGGCATAGCGGCCCGCGACGATATCTAGATCCTCGTCGCTGGCAATGTCGCCGGGCAATGCTTGGCGCCACATGGTTTGGCGTTGCGAAAACGTCGGAGGTGGAATTTCGAGTTCGACTAAATCGGCTACCGCTGCAGCCAGCCAGGCTGGGCGGGTGGTCAAGGTAAATACAATCGGCACGCGCAACGCATTGCAGGCGTCGCTGATCGCGTCGGCGATGGTGCGCGGCATGTCATCTTTAAACGCACTGCCGCCATCGAGAATCGCGACCGCGTCACGCAATGCGGCTTCACGTAAAGCGGCTGCGAACCGGTCGGTTAACCGCCCGCCTTCGGCGACCAACGCAGCCAGGTCGATACGCACGGCGCGCCGACCGCGGGCTCCCACTAATGCTTCGACCAACATCGCACGGCCAACCCCTTCTTGGCCTGCGAGTAACAAGCGCGCTGGTCCGTACAACGGTAGATCTTCGGTCAGCCCTAAGCCACGGGCGACTTGCGCGACTATTTCTGGTGCAAACACCAACGTTTCAAGCGCCGGCGGTTGCGCTGCGATTTTGCAAATACCACGCACCGATTCATCAATAGATTCGTGATTTCGCAACGCATCAACCATGCGGTCAGAAATCCGGACGGTGCGCAGGCTATTGGGAATAGCATCGTTGACGGAACTCACTGCAACAATGCCAAATCGCCGCAGCGGGCTTTGATCGGCCAACCGCGTGAGCACGAGGTCTTCGGTTTTTTTGTTGCCTGCGCCAAACACCCGCGCAACAAAACCCAAATCTACCCGCTTTTTCGAGAAGTCATCGATGGCGTAGGCAAAGAGGCGTTCGACATCTTGGTCTAGCTCGGGGGCGAGTAAAAAAGCGGCGATGTATACGTCCATGTCGAGGAGATCAAACACGCGACGAATGCGGCCCAGGGGTGATTCAGGAACGGTGTTGGCTAGCGCCACTATCTCATCGAGCGCGGCAGCCAGCTGGGCTTCTTCCTTGGCGATTTGTGGCGAGAAGTCATCGGACCGCCCAGCTAAGATCGTTGCCACTTCTTCGGAGCTTGGCCCGTATTGGGTAGTTGCCGTTATTTGCCGGCGCTGCGCATGGTTGAGCAGGTAATAGCTAATCACTGCACGGGCAAATCGAATAATCGTATCGGCGCGCTCAAGCATTGGGCAAAGATAGCCGTAAAATCAAAGGGATATAAGGACTTGTAAATGAATTACTGACCCAATAGTTGGGGCGAGCCGCGTGAATGGCAAGGCGCGACGAAGGAGCATACCCGTTGGGCATTGGGACTGGGACTGACGAGCAACGCCGCCAGTCACGATGGATCGGCACAAAGAAGGGGCGGTAATTTAAGCACAAGTCCTAAGGGAAGGCGGGCCCTGCCGTAGCGTAAATTGTAGGACAACCCAGGCCCAGAAGTGGAGCGAACGAGCGAACGCTCGGAGCGGGGCCGAAACCAGGGTAGAATGAGCGCACGCATGACGCAAGGTTCACAACAAGACAGTCAGCATGGCAGTCAGCATGCATCGGCCGTGCAGGCTGGTGCCGCGCAGGCTGCCGCACCCGTGCTCGATGGCCCTGGGTTGCAATTGTTGATGCAGACTAAACTTGGTTCGACCCAAGCCGACGCCGTGAAAACTGTTGAACTAATGCGCGAATACCCGGCCGAACGCAACGCCATGATGGAGTGGCTGCACAAACATCGCGGTAATTCGTTTGTGCAACAAGTGACCCAACAAATGGGTCAGGTCGAACGCGAGCTGCCGGCTGGTGTAGATCTTAAAGAAGTGCGCGGTAGGTTTACGATTCCTGGTGGCCGTATGTTGGCTGGAAATTGGCAGGCTGAAGTCAAAACCTCGGGGCCAACCACCGTCGAAGTTGCGGTTGGTCATGCCGGCGTATCGATGCGGTTTTCGCCGGGCTTGTTTATCGACGCACAATGGCCACTGCAAAATTTGATTGTGTACAGCGCGACCTACAATTTTGGTGATAGCAGCGCCAGTATCAACGCCGGTAAAGACAGCGGTTTGGGCTCGGGCATGGTTTCGATTCGCGATAACGTCAACGAAACACTCAGCCAGATCATTATGAAAGCCGTGAGTGGCCAAGCGCCTGGCACTGCGGGCTACGACCCGATGAAAGACGCCAATCTCGAAGGTAATATGCGCACGCTGATCGACGGCGTCGCCACGATGTTTTCACCTGGTGGGGGTAAAACCAATCCTGGTAAAATGCCGGTGGCGACGAATGAAATGAAGGGTGTGTCGGCCGGTGCTACGCTGCAAGCGCACCTTAAGCAATCGTTTGGTGGGGCCAACGCAGGCCTGTCTCTCGAAGCGAATTCAGAGCTAGAAATCGATGCCGACGGTGCAGGCTCGGCTGCTGACGTGTTATCGGGCGGCACCCTTGAAGAATCCATGACGGCAGCCTCATTGAAGTCGATTCGAATTCGTTCGAGTGGGTTGTGCGTGATGATGAAAGGCCAGCCCGCTATCCGATTGCGTTCGATCACGATCCATCGCGGGGGTAAAGTTGAAATCGGCGACATGGAGTTACTCGGCAAGCTCAAGGACGCGGCCACCGTCGAATCCGGGCTGTCACTGCTGGCCGGCTTGCTGGCGATCGCGGCAGGCAGTTCTTCGGCCGGTGAGTTGCTCGAAAATGCGCAGCGGCCAGCGATTGTTGACGGTATGGCGCGCAAAGAAATGGAACGACAGTTTACCGGCGTGATTCATTCACTGGTGGTGCAATACCGCGGTGCCGTGCCGGGTGTGGATTTGGTAAAAGTGCTCGGGTTGTAGGGCGGCGTTGGTTGAAGCCGGCGCTGCATCGGCACGATGCTTATATAATCGCTTGAAGTGCTGCGATTGAGGCTGCGCCCCTCGGGGCCTACCGTTCAAGCAGCTGTTCATTCCCGCTCATTCACACCCACGATGGCTGCAAATTTGCCCCGGGCATGGTGGCAGCGTAGCGTTGCATCGTATGCCCATGTCACGCTGGCCCAAAGGTGCCGCTACAGTCGCGATCAGCGTCTTGTGGTGCCTATGGCAGTTGCGCAGCGCCGCGACGTTGGTAGCTGCGAGAGCTGCGCTGGTTGGCCCGCAAGGTTGGTCAGCATTTGTGCTGCGTGGCATCCTGGTTGGATTCATTGTTTGGTGCGTTGTTGCGCTGACCACGACGTTGCTGTTGGCGCACAATGAACATGCAGATGCGCGCACGGTGTTTGTCACTTCGGTAGTGGCAGCGCTTGCGTTGGTTTTTGATTCAGGCTGGAATGCGTTGATTGCGGATGCACCGGCAGCTTTGGTAGCGACTGCACTTGCCGGCTGGACCAGCGCCGATACTGCGCGGGTTTGGTTTGCACCGTCGGTAACCACGGTGCGGATGAGCGCATGGTTGTGCGGCTTGGCCGCCGTAGCCCTGCAACCGGTGTGGTTAGGTGTCTGGCTCATCGCGAGTGCCACGCTGGTGTGGCGGTGGTGGCGCGGCGATACCCGCCCCGAATGGATCCCTGCGGTCGCGGCGGCAACCATCGCTTGGCTTGTGATTGAACTGGTGGCGTGGCAATCCCAAGGCAATGGGCCGTTCGCACTGGCGGTGCAGACGTGGCGGCAATGGTCGATGCGTTCGCAGCCAACGTTATTGCTCACGGCGGTCGGGCACAGTTTACCGGCGTTGATGGTGGCTTGTGCGCTGGTTGGCGTCGGCACCCTCGCTGCGGTACGGGGCGCGCGCTATACGGCGTTGGCGGCGCTGACCATTATGATTCCCCCGCTGCTGTGGCGTCACGGCGGTTCGGCTGCGACGCCCATGGTTTTCGGCATTGCAATTATCGCTGCGGTCGGTGTGCATCGGATCGTTGCGGGGATTCGCTTTGCACCAGGCCGCGTGATTGTGGCGGCAGTTTTCGGTGTGTTGCTGATAGTCCCAGCGTTTGTGATGTAGGCAGCGGCCGTCCGGTATTCGGACCCAGGACTGGTCGTGTGAGTGCTTTTTCTATGATCGATCTGGTAGAGTGCGCGCAATGCGAGTCTACGCAAGTCATGCCCAAGCGCAAGCGGCGCGTAGTTGGCAATCTGCTGTGGTTGCAATCGGTAATTTTGATGGCGTCCACCTTGGCCACCTCGCGTTGCTGGCACGGGCGCGTGCGGCCGCTCAGGTAATCTCCGGCGCGACGGTAGCCTTAACGTTTGATCCTCATCCTACCGCCGTGCTGGCACCAGCTGCAGCACCGACGCTGATCTGCGATGTAGCGCGGCGGCTCGAATTGTTGGAGGCCGCAGGTGTTGACGCCGTGGTTGTGCAACCGTTTTCGGCAGCGTTTGCCGCCATGCCCGCGCAAGCTTTTATCGCTGATGTAGTGTGCGGCGATTTGGCAGCGGTGCGCGTGGTCGTGGGGCACGATTTTTCGTATGGGTGCAAACGCACCGGCACGGTGGCCACACTGCCTACGCACGCTTCAGGGTGCGGCGCGGTCGCCGACATTGTACCGGCAGTTCGTGATCATGGCGTCATTGCATCGTCGACGGCGGTCCGTGCGGCGTTGCGCGCCGGTGATGTGACCAGCGCCAACCGCATGCTTGGGCGGCGTTACGATGTCGACGGCGTGGTTGTGCATGGTGCCAAACGCGGTCGCGAGATTGGGGTGCCAACTGCGAACATTAGGCCGACTACGCCGATGTTGTTACAATCGGGCATCTACGCCGTGCGTTTGGCAGTGAAGACTTTCGACAAGTTGACCTGGCTGCCGGCTGTGGCGAGTTTGGGTACCAACCCGACCTTCGTCGATAATGGCGGGTTGTCGTTTGAAGTCCACGTACTCGATTGGGCCGGCGATTTGTATGACCAAGCGGTGCGCGTCGAAATTGTGGCGCGGCTGCGTGGCGAAGAAAAATACGCCGGCATCGAGCCGCTGCTGGCGCAAATTCGCCTCGATATGGCGCAAGCGCGCGCGATCTTCTCCGACCTCTGATCAACGTGGAATGCCTAGCCCGGCAGGCGCGTTGTCTGATATGACCCGATGTACACCGCTCCGCTCGTTCGCGCGTTTGCTCCATGCGGGCTGTTCACTCTCCGGTTGATTAGGAATTCTCATGGCCAAGCTCCCTGCAATTGAAGGATGTCTCACTGCGATTGTCACTCCGTTTCGCGACGGCGTAGTCGATTTCGAGGCGCTTGATAAACTCGTTGAGTGGCAAATTGAAAGTGGCATCGACGGCATCGTCGCGGTCGGTACCACCGGTGAATCGGCGACGCTTGATGTCGAAGAACACGTTGCAGTGATTTCGCGGGTGGTTAAAGTCGCGCGCGGCCGAGTGCCGGTTGTCGCCGGTGCTGGCGGCAATGCGACGGCTGAGGCCTTGAATTTAACCCGTGCATCGGAGCGTGCCGGTGCCAATGCGCTGTTGCATGTGACGCCGTACTACAACAAACCGACCCAAGAAGGTTTGTTTCGTCATTACGAAGCGATTGCCAAAGCCACTGCCTTGCCGATTATTTTGTACAACGTACCCGGCCGTACTGCGTGTGATTTGCTGCCTGACACGGTGGTTCGGCTCGCTGAGTTCGACAACATCATCGGCATCAAAGAAGCTTCGGGAAATGTGGTTCGCGCGACCGAGATTCTGTCGCGGTTAGGTTCTCGCTTAACGTTACTTTCCGGTGACGACGCCACCGCGTTTCCGTTCTATGCAGTTGGCGCACGCGGTGTTATTTCGGTGGTTTCCAACGTTGCACCAAAACAAATGGCGCAAATGTGGGATGCCGTTGCTGCGGGTGATTGGAATCGAGCGCGGCAATTGCACTTCACGCTGCACACGCTTAATCAGTTGCTGTTCATTGAAAGTAATCCAATGCCGGTCAAAGCCGCGTTGGCACTTGAAGGCCGTTGCACCAACGAGATGCGTTTGCCGCTGGTGCCTTGCTCGGCAGGGCTCACCGAGCAATTGCGCGTTGCACTCAAGGCTGAAGGCTTGTTGTGAGTGCAGCACGGGTTTGTGTGCTTGGGCCGTCGGGGCGCATGGGCCGAGCGATCATGGATGCCGCTGCTGGTCGCAACGATGTTTTGATCAGTGCGCTGGTCGACCGCGCCGACGCTGACGTAGCGGGGCGGGTCATTGGTGGCCTCACCGTCACGGCAAATCCTGCTGTCGGTTTTGCATTGTCTGACGTGTACATCGATTTCACCACGCCAGCCGCGACCCACGTCCTTGCGGCGGCGGCAGCAACGGGCAAGGCTATTGCTGCGGTGATTGGCACAACCGGGTTGGGTCCCACAGAAGAGGCCGCGATCGCTAGCTTGGCAGCGGTTGCACCGGTGGTGGTTGCCGCCAATTTTTCACTGGGCGTGAACATCGTGTTGGGCGTTGCGCAACAAGTTGCAAAGATACTCGGGCCGGATTGGGATGCTGAAGTTGTTG
>JAYWHS010000281.1:0-4950 GCA_043777635.1 Kofleriaceae bacterium
AAAAAACGATGATGTCGGTATGCCGAAACATAAGATCCTAAAAATTGAGAACCAAACGCAACACAGCGTGCGTCAGCGATCTCCACGCGATGCCTGCACCACGTCGCGAAGCCGAGCCCGACTGTGCGCAACTACGACGAGATAAATCGTCGCGCTACGAAACTGAGCGATCGGGTTTCGTCGGCGGCCCACGTGCACTGGGTGCCAGCGCATCCATGGCGTACAGTGTGGTCGATGTGCGCAGCGCAATTTCGACATCGCGCAAGACGCTACGAACTGGGAGCGGCAACATGGCCGGCGCTGCGGCAATTGCGGTCGCGCGATGGGCTAACCCAGTTGCGACGTGGCGGTTCTGATCGCGGTTGGGTGCTTGCACCGTGGTGTTGGCTTGGTGGTAATGGTGTCGTGCTGAGGCCCGCGCTTGATGGTGCGATTGTGTTGCCAACGGATCGTGGAAGCCACCGTCGCGGTGTCGATGCGGCGACAACTCCACGTCCGGCCCAAAACGTACCGTAACCATGGTGCCACCGCTGTCGTGGTTGTGGCCGGCTGGATCGTGGCGCCATAGATGCAAATTCGGCAGCAGTTCGAGGCCGAAAAACCAGGCCAAGATTGCGCCACAGGCGGCCCACGCTCGTAGGCGTTGCGCCGATCGTGGTCGGTATCGTGTCGAGTCGCAGCGAAACGCAACAGCGTTGCGGTGGACCTGGCTCGACGTCTGACGGCTACCGCGAATGTTATTTGCCTTTCCACACGGGTGGTCGCTTTTGCAGAAATGCGGTGATGCCTTCGGCTGCATCTTCGAGGGCAAGTACCCGACCGAGCTCGCCTTCCAGGTAGCGCAGCTGTGGCTCAAATTCCATATCTTGCGAGCGGTAAAAGGCCCGCAGGCCGAGTGCCATCGCGGCTGGGCTGCGGCTTGCGATTTTGCTGGCGAGTTCCATCGTGGTCTGGTGCAGTACGAGCGACGGCACCACCCGGTTCACCAGCCCGCACGCGAGTGCTTCGGTCGCCGTCATTTTGGCGCCGGTCAGCATCATTTCGAGGGTTTTTTTACGCCCGACGCTCCGAGTAATCTCAGCGGTGATCATCATCGGCCACAACCCAACGGCGATTTCAGTGGTACCAAATACAGCTTGTTCGGATGCCACCACGATATCGCAGGCCACCATCAGGCCCAGCCCGCCGGCCAGCGCTGGGCCTGGCACCATGGCAATGATCGGCTTGCCCAGGTTGTGCATCGCGCTGAACAACTCCACTAGGCTCGCTGGTGCGATTGCATGTTGCGTATCGCCATTGGATTTTGCCATTAGCGATAAGTCACCGCCGGCAGAAAACACCCCGCCCGCGCCGGTTAGCACGACGACACGGGCTGCGGGGTCGGCTTTGATGGCGGCCAACGCATGAATCAGTTCGCCACAGACCAAAGGGCTAATCGGGTTCTTTTTATCGGGGCGATTGAGGGTGACGGTCGTAATCGGGCTCGGGTGTTCCGATTCGCTGGCGTCGCTGGCCGTGGCGGGCCCCGCTCCGAGCGTGCGCTCGTTCGCTCCATGTTCGGGCCCCGCTCCAAGCGTGCGCTCGTTCGCTCCATGTTCGGGCCCCGCTCCGAGCGTGCTGGCCACGAGGATCGTTTGGTATAGGCTCATGGCGATCATGTAGCATGCCTGCCGCATTGGTTGACAGGCAACGCTGGCCTGCCTACCCTCGGCACATGAGACTTCGGGCCCCAGCGGTGACATGTTTTGGCGTGATGGCTGCGGCTGTAGTCATCAGCGCACCCGTAGCGGCACACGCTGATTCGAATGATCTGGTGCTGTCGCGGCTGACCACGCGCATGACCGACGATAACGGTGCGGTGACTTCAGTGGTGCCGCAGAATCTTGAATTTCGCTCGCTGGCATCGCAGCTTGGGGTAGTGCTGGCGCCGCAGTTGCTCGCGCCGGCTGACACCCTGGGCTTCGGCGGCTTTCACTTCGCATTCATTGGCACCACAACCACGGTTGATGCCAACGCCAGCTACTGGCGTGCCCTTGCTGGCAGTCCTGATCCGAGCGGCGCTGGAGGCATGCGCCATGGGCCAAGCCGGATGTCGACGGTTGGTTTTTTCGCCAGCAAAGGCATGTGGTTCGCGCCGCTGCCGTCGCTTGAATTCGGCGGAGGTGCAGTGCATCTGGTCGATTCGACCACCTGGGCCGCGCAGTTTTCGGCCAAGTTCGCAATTCACGAGGGCTATCACGATTTACCGCTGCCGAGCATTGCCGTGCGCGGCGCAGTTTCGCGCATGATGAATCAGCGCCAGCTTGATTTAACCGTGCCGTCGGCTGACGTGGTGTTATCGAAGCACATCGGTGTCGCCGGGACCTGGAGTATCGATCCGTTTGCTGGCTGGAACTTGCTGATGATCGTGCCACGCTCGGAAGTCATCGACGCTACGCCTGGCATTGATCCGTTGCAGAATCCCGACGACAGTGCTTTGAGTTTTGTGTTCAAAGACCAAGCATTAATTCTGCGCCATCGTTTTTCTGCCGGCGCCAAAATGAAGGTTGCGTTCGTTGCCTTAACCCTCGAAGCGCAATACGCGTTGGCTGGTAGTTCGGTCGACGATCGAGCCGGCACTACAGCGCTGTGCGCGCTTGGCTCGACCACAACCAACTGCGACGCCAAAGACAGCGCTGCGTCACAATTAAGTTTTGCCGCTTCGGCTGCACTCGATTTTTAGCGCAGGCACATCACATCGGTGCAGTAACCATCACCCAAGTTACATTGCCGGTGATGCCGTCGAGGCGGACGCCTACCGGCGAAGCTACTTCGAAAATTGCCGTCGAGGTTTTGCTTGCGCCGGTTGTCGGATTCACTACTTCGCAGCCTCGGATCGCTGCGCCCGCCGGTGCCATATGCAGCGTGGTAGCCAGGCTATCGCCGGCAGCTAAGGGCGGCGCGCTGAGCGCCGCTGTCGACAGATTGAATGTTGCAAATGAAGCAAACGTGCCAGTCGCGAGCGCATTGCCGTTAATGAAAGGAAGCTTACGGCTTGCCCCGCAGGCTTTGCTAGCGCCTGAAACTGAATTGTAGCCTGCGATGCCGGTGAGCATTTGCAATGGCGCTGCGGTATCGACGGCAGTCAAAGCGACGTTGAACAGTAGCGTACCTGTAAGCATGCCAACGCCGGCGCCGGAGTCAAAGCTCAGCACGGCAGGTGCGCCATTCGCCGCAGTGCCCACGGCCGCGTCGGCGCTCAAGGTCCATGTGCCTTGAGCCGTGATGGTCGCCGGCAACGCTGGCCCGCCGAAGCCTTCAAAAAAAGTTATGTGTTCAGCGATGCCAGGGTACTGGTCACAGATGCCGGTTACTCCATCGGTATCTGGATCGACAGTGCTGGCAAGCCCGCCCGCAATAGGACAGCCGTCGCAGACGTCACCTGTGCCATCAAGATCCTCGTCGTGTTGATTGGCGTTTTGCGCAGTTGGGCAGTTGTCACATGCGTTGCCATGCAAATCATTGTCGCTGTCGGCTTGGTCGTTATTGACTTGATTACGGCAATTATCGCAAGCATCGCCCAACCTGTCGTTATCGGCGTTGAGTTGGTCGCGATTGGCTACAGTCGGGCAATTGTCCAGCGCATTGGCGATGCTGTCGCCGTCCAAGTCGAACGGGCTACCATCTACCAAAATCGATGCGTCGTTGACTGGACCTTCGCCGCTGCCGTCTAACCCGGAGCTGTTGTTGCCGTTTGGATTGTAGCAACTCAGCATCAGCAGCCCGCAGATTGCAAACACCGAGTTGGCCTGTCGATTCAACCTCATTGCGTAGCGCAGCGTATCATTGTCATCGAAGCTTTTCGTAAACGATGTTGCAGCGTTTTGGCGGCGGTTGCGCCCACTGCGGAATCTGGTGGGTTAGCTCCACACCGGGCCCGTTGTGGTCCAGGGTACCCAGGCCAACACCAGTGAATCGACGGCGATGTCGGCTTTGCGTGGCGCAATTTGTAGCGGTTCTAAGATCATGTTGGTCGGCGTGATCGCGTCACCCAATTCGGTGATTTCGGTTTCAATTTCGGTTTGCAGCTCGGCCAGATCTTGTTCCAATTGTTCGGCTTGATCTTTGGCGCGTGCAACGTCGCCACGTTCTTTGGCGGCCTTGCTGGCCGACCGCGCTGCGGTGCGGGCGCGCGAAATATTGGCAACCGAGGCAGTCTTGCGGCCGAGCAGGGCGCCCAAAATACCTGCGCCCATCGATAATGCCGTGTCGGTGGTTTGGGCCGACGCTTGGGATTTTTCGACTTCAACTTTGACCGTGGCTTTGTCAATTTTTGCTTCAAGCGCGGCAACTTTTGGTGCGTACTTTTTACGCAGCTTTTCAATGCTGACATCACGCGCGGCGCGGGTTGCATCCGTCAAGCGAATGCGGAAGTCACCCTCAGATTCGCCGAGCTGGGACGTCGCTTTGAGTGCAGCGCAGCGAAATAACGTCAGCTTGCGATTGGCATAGAGGAAGTTTTTGGCCGATGTCTGAAAACCGCTGTAGCTCGCGGCGGTCGTAGCGGCTGCACCGAGCGCTGCGAATCGCACGGCCGGACTCGCGGTTGCGACCAGGGTTGGCGCAGTCGTAGTTACGATGGCATTATCCCAATCGGGTGCCGGATCATCGGCGCCAACCGGCAGGATGCAAGTGAGATTTTGCCAGCTATCAATGCCAGCTTTGGCGTCAACGAAATGCAGTTGGATTTGCGCGAGCAGGGCAGGCTTATAGCCAAAGCCGGTCGGCATTTTAGCTTGCACAAAAACTTCTTTGATTGTCGGTGGCAGCGCTGGCTTGAATTCGACGCCAGGCAACGCCGTGCCGGCGGCAACCGCGCCACCGCCGGTGAGCCAGCCAAGTGCTGCGCCAATCACATTGCCGACTTTGTGGGCCATCTCGCCCATGGTGGCGGTTGGGTTGGCGACGGCT
>JAYWHS010000282.1:0-4948 GCA_043777635.1 Kofleriaceae bacterium
TGTTGGCAGATGCTCGGTCGCCATCGAAAATTATACCCCGCTGACCCACGAGTTTTTTGGCAAAGAGATTGCGCCGCCAAGCGTGTTGGCCAACATCGCATTTCTATCCACGCCGCTGCTTGGTCTTACAGTTGACGAAATCAAAGCCGCATACCCTGCCAACCTAGCCAACGAAGGCCAAGTAGGCTTGTCGTTTCCGCCAACCGAATACGGCAAGTATCAAACCCCTGTTTCACTTTTGTTCTCCCTAGGCAAAGCCGCCAATGTGCGATTCAGTATTTCATACCAAGGCCGCGCCGGTGCCAAAGATGAAATCTTGGCGTTCATGAAGAAAAAATGGGGCGAGCCGACCATTGGCACGGACTACCAAAAATCGCTGGTCTTTCGCGCCGCTGCCCCCGTGATCAAAGTGAATGACAGCCCGATCTCGGAAGAATTTGATATCACCCTAACCTCACCAATCAACTAAGCCACCGCATGCCACGTTGGACCCAGGGCAACGAGATAGTGGGCCTACCGCCCCCCGATAATTTCGGCGCAGGCCGCACGCGGGCCACGCTGGGCCGAGCCGAGCTGGCCCAACATATGCTAATGCGTTTGTCATGAAAGCTAGAGTTTCGACAGCATCTGCATTGATCGCGGTGAGTTTCGCCTTGGGCTGCGGCGGTGAAAAAACCGCTGATGAAAAATACTTTGGCAAGGTCATCGCGCCTCCGGGCGAGCTGGCCAAAATCAAAAAAGGCATGACCATCGCCGAAGCCCAAAAGTTGGTACCCAGCATCAAGCTCGATAAAGAGCGTGGCGACTATATGGTGGCATCGGGCTTTGACAACCTCAAAATCGAAGTCTCGTTGCGTAAAGATGTCGTCGAAAACGTGATCTATAAATTCAAAGGCAAAGATGCCGAGAAATTTATCGTCGGCGCGTGGGGCCCAGGTAAAGTCGGCAAATACGATAAAGAATCGCAACAGTGGCAAGACGACAAAACCGGGTTCAAAGCTCGGCTCAGTTGCTCCAAGAACTGCTACGTGTACTTTGAAAACTTTACGCCGCTGACCCAAGATTTTTTTGGTAAAGAGATTGCGTCCCTGAGCGTGCTAGCCAACGTCAAAGTTGGGATGACCGAAGCGCAAGTGCTTGCCGCCGTGCCACAGTTCCCGGCCATTGTTTCAAGCTTGGTCGATGCCGGCCCAGCGGATGTGATGATGTCGGTTTACGTTCCGAAGAGCTCGGGCGTTGTACAAAGCACCCGCATGACGTTGCCTCCAGCGGCGATGGACATGTTGGTGAAAGCCTGGGGACCGCCAGTTGAAATTACGTCGTCGATTAAAGAGCAGCTCAACGTCTGGTTCAACCCAAAAACCGGCAGCCGCGCCGTCGCCCAAACTGAGACAATTCTAGAGCAAATCTCCGTAGTCTTTGACAGCTACCTGCCGTACCAACAACTACTCGGAGAAGACAAAGATCTCATTGCATTTTTACCCAAGCCCCTGGTTGGGCTAACCGCCGATGAAATCAAAGCCGCCTATGCCGCCAACCTCGGCAAAGAGGACGACGTGCAGCTAACGTTTCCACCAACCGAATACGGCAAGTATGAAACCCGAGTGAACTTCTTTATGAATGAAGGCAAAGCCGACAACGCGCGGTTCAGCATTCCTTACGAAGGTCGGGTCGGCGCCAAAGATGAAATCTTGACCTTTATGAAGAAAAAATGGGGCGAGCCAACCGTTGCGACTGACTACGAAAAATCATTGGTCTTCCGTGCCGCGGCACCGGTGATCAAAGTGAAAGACAATACGATTATGCAAACCTGGGATGTTACGCTCACCAACAAACTCGACTAGTTGCCACAAGTCACAATTCCGCTCACGTAACAAAACGTACATAGAAGCCACAGCATACGTAAGGGCGCGGAGGTACCAGGTTCGTGGTCACAGCGTCGAATTCGCACGAGCCGATAGTGGAAAGCGTACGGGTTTCGATCGCTTGCGTTTATGGACAGTGGCGGCTTCGTTGTTGGCTAGCGGCTGATGTATTCGAATTCGAAGTCAGCGACGATCAACTAAGATCAGTGACGTTCTAATAGTAGGCGCGGCAGACCTGGCAGAAGAACCGGCCGTGAACCGCAACCCATTCCATGGGGCTGACACAGGTTGGACATGCGGGTGCGGGCGGGCGGTCCATCGAGCCGGCCACGGTATTTTCATTGTCCTCGCTATACGGCGTTGATGCTTGGGTATGTTCAGCATCGTCAGGCCGTAGCGTTGTTGGACTTGGCGCATCGTCGTCGACATATGGTGCCATGGCGACGGTTGCGAAATCCGGTTTATCAATGGCCGGTACATCAAGCGCAGTTGATGGCTCAAATGCTGAAGGAATTGTAGCGAGGCTTGGCGGTGGTGGCGTAGCTGGTTTGGCTGCAACTTTTGCGGTTGTTATAGTTGGTGGCACCGGCGGCGGGGCGACCGAAGGCGCTGGCGAACGACGCGGTGGTGGGCGGGTCAGATCTGGCTTGGACCGTGTGACCGGCGAAGGCAGTGCACCGACCGAAGCCGTGGAGCCAAGCGCAGGCACAGGAATCACCGTCCGCGGATTACCCGGGCCGTTGGCTGCTTGCGGTGCGGCCGGTGCAGCGACGGGTATGATGACAGGCGTGATGACCGGGGGCGTGAACGACGCTGGCAGCGGTGCGCCGAACTGCGGCGGTGCACTAAACTGCGGCGGTGCACTAAACTGCGGCGGTGCATGAAACGGTGGCTGCGATGCTGACGGTGCGCCAAACTGCGGCGGTGCGCCGAACGGTGGCTGCGATGCTGACGGTGCGCCAAATTGCGGCGGTGCGCCGAACTGACCTTGCGGTGCGCCGTATGGTGCTGCTTGGAGTGGCACTTGGCCCTGATTCACTGGATACGCCGAATATGGATGTTGTCCAAACGGTTGCTGATGCTGGCTGAGCGCAGCGTTCTGCGGTGCCGCACCATATCCGCCTGCCATCGACCCCATCGGGTTCGAAGGGTCGAACGTTGGGTTCGGCGCCGCTGCATAGCCTTGCTGCAATCCGGCCTGATGATAAAGCCCGGCATTTGCAGAACTCGCGTTTAAGCCCAAAACTGCCCGACCTGCAGCCAACGCAAAACCTAGTAGGCCAAGCACCAGCCCATAGCTAACCGGTACGGCAATAAATTTTGGCTTGGTCAAAATAAACCCAATAGCCACCAGCACACCAGCGGCTGCAACTCCGAGAGTCAACGGGGCCAATTTGCGCTGCCGAGGATCTTGTTTCCAGCCGAGCCAACCAAGCGCTAAACAACCCACCATCGCCAGCGTACCAAAACCAAAAGTAGCAACACCCAACACGGCAAAACCCGACGACGCTTTGCTGAGCGAAATTGATTGGCAGGTTTGCTCGCCGATTTTATTGCAACCAACGCCGCCCAACAATCCAATAGAGGCACTGCGGCGACCCGAGCCAGCAAGATTGCCCGACCACCACGATGAGGTGGCCAAGGCCAACAAAATGAATAAAGCCGCAAGCGCGGCTAGTGCCGCTTTCCCCGCCTGGGAAGACATGGCGTTACGCTATCACGGGCAGCACGCGGGACACACCGAGGGCCACCAATTCAAAGCGAAAAACTGCGCACCGCCGCCGGTACCGCCACAAAATCGAGTGCCGCGGTTGGCGAATCGGCGCGCACAAACAATGAATAGACTTCGGGTCGCAAAACTTGCACCTGCGCCGCGTGCTGCAAAAAACTATCGAGGCCGGCCCAAAAGTTCTCGATATCCAAAAACACTGTGGGCTTGTGGTGTACGCCAATTTGCTGGCCGGTCAGAATTTCAAAAGCTTCTTCAAGAGTGCCAAAGCCACCTGGTGCAACAATAAAAGCATCGGCCAAATCGAACATCTTGGCTTTTCTTGCGTGCATGTTCTCGACGACAAACAACTCCGTCAAGCCGGGGTGTGCCAACTCGCGTTGCTGCAATGCCTCGGGAATCACGCCGAACACGCGGCCACCGGCGGCCAACACCGCGTCGGCTAACACGCCCATGAGGCCAATCGATGCCCCGCCGTACACCAACGTGAGATCGCGCCGGGCCAGCTCGATGCCCAACTCATGAATCACGGCACGAGCCAACGGCGAGCCAACGGTTGATGACAAGAAAACGCAGACAGCTCGCATGGCTTGGCTTTACCATCAACGCATGACCGCGGCGTTAACCTGGACCGACAAATCGTTTGCGGAGCTGACCCCGCACCTGCTGTATGACATTTTGCAATTGCGCCAAGCCGTGTTTGTGGTCGAGCAAAACTGCCCGTATCTCGACGCTGATGGTTGTGATCAAATGTCGCGGCATCTATGTGGTTATGATGTTATCGGCTTAGTCGCGTATGCACGGCTGGTGCCGGCCGGCATCAAACATGCTGAGCCGTCGATCGGCCGCGTGATTGTCGTTGAGCGCGCACGCGGCACCGGCGTGGGCAAAACTTTGATGCGCACCGGCGTGGCCCGGATGCTTAGCCTATTTGCCGGTGCGCCCATCGTGCTTGGTGCTCAAGCCCATTTGCAAAAGTTCTACGGCGAGTTTGGGTTCGTGGCGTTTGGCGAGCCGTACGATGAAGACGGCATTCCGCACATCGATATGCGGCGCGAGGACGTCCGAAGTGCGGACAATACCAATATGATGTAGATTGTGATCATGAAGTTCTTCCTATTGGCAAGCCTGAGCATCGCGCTTCTTAGTAGCTACGTCGAACCCGCCTATGCGATCTCGGCGCCGGCACCCAAGCTCGATGTCACGCCGCGCACCGGCAGCAAAATCGGCCCGCGTGCGCATATCTTGATTTGTCTCCGTCGCGACTCGGCAGCGTCGATAGCTACGCTCGCTACGACCTTGATCGCCACCATCAATGATGCCCCAGTGACAATCTCAACCGCCACCTCGTACG
>JAYWHS010000283.1:0-4944 GCA_043777635.1 Kofleriaceae bacterium
TCTGCTGCGACGGATCATCCTGTTATTCCAGGGTTTCCTGAGGGCCGTTACCTAAAGTTCTTGTTGCTCGGCATAAATTGACCGACACCTGAGCGCCACGAGATCGCTACATCGTTCATTTTTGGGTTGACGTAAAACCCCACATCCGCCTACACACGCGGGGTGTTGAAACTCATTCGTATATCTATGCTTATCCTGTTGGCCGCAGGGCCAGTGACCGTGATCGCTTGCAGCGATAACGGGAACACTAACGACTGTGCCGACGGCAAAGACAACGATGGCGACGGTAAAGTCGACGACGCCGACCCCGGCTGCGTCACTGACCAACGCGAGTCTGCCGATGAAGGCAAGGCCAAGTGCGGCAACGGTGTCGACGATGATGGCGATGGTGCCATCGACTTCCCAGCGGATGCCCAATGCGTTGATGCCAACGACGACACCGAAGACGGCGCAACACCACCCAAATGCGGCGACAACCGTGACAACGACGGTGACGGCAAAATCGATTTTCCGCTCGACCCTGGTTGTTCGGCACCTAACGCCGACGACGAAGTGGATGATTGTCCGAATGGTCCGCTGTGCCCTCAGTGCTCCAACGGCAAAGACGATGACAACAACGGCATGTCCGACTACCCAGGCGACATGGGTTGCACCGGCGCATCCGACAATGACGAGTTCACCCGCAACCTTGCGGCCTGCGGCCCGATGGTCAGCATCACGCCGTTTCCGATAGGCAACGAAATCACCGGTATTTTACAAGACAGCGCCGCATCGCGCCTGACCTCACCAACCTGCGGTGGTAGTGGCACTGAAGTTGTTTACGAATTGCGAATTACTCAACCAGTCGTGGTTAACGTGACCACCGATTTCCCAGAAACCTCGGCCGACACGGTGTTGTACATTCGCAGCACAGACTGTGCGTCGCCAGCTTCGGAAATCACATGCAACGACAACATTAGCGCAGTCAAACCAAGCTCGGCAATTACCGCGAGTTTACAACCAGGCATCTACTTTTTGGTCGTTGACAACGCCGCTGGCGCTCTCGGCGGCGCGTTCAAATTGCGCATGGTGAGCAAAGCCGGCGAAGGCGCTACCTGCGCCGTTGCGGCTGATTGTGACCCATCGCTGGTGTGCCGCATTCCAGTTGGCCAAACTCGCATGCAATGCGCTAAGACGGTTTGCAACGATGGTATCGACGACGATGCCGATGGCAAAATCGACTACCCACTCGATCCTGGTTGCTTGACCCCGGCCGATGACACCGAAGCTGACGATTGCGGCACGACGCCGCCAGGTGCCAGCTGTCCAAAATGCTCAAACGGTGTCGACGATGACTCTGATACTTTCATAGATTATCCTTCTGATCCAGAATGTGCTGCTGCATCTACAAACGCCGAAGGACAATGCCCGGGCGAAACTGACCCGCTGCTCAATATTGTCGGAACAACCACCACTACCACGGTATCCGCCACGACCAGCAACGACATCACGCCAAGCTGCGGTACGAATGGCAAAGAGCGCGTCTTTATGATGAAGGTGCCAGCGCTCAAGTCATTGAAGATCGATGCAGCTGGGCCAGGCATCAGCAGCCCTTCGCTGTCACTACGAAATGCAATTTGCGGCTCGCCGGACATCGTCTGCAACGCTTCGTTCACGCCCGTACTGAACCTAACCAACCTGACGGCTGGAACGTACGCCATTGTGGCTGATACCGAATCGACGACGACTACTGGCAGTTTGCGTATCAACATTGCCGGTGTAATCGCCAACGATGCGAGCTGCGAAGGCGCCTTGGCCGCAAGCGGTGCGCTCAAATGCGATGTTGGCTACGCGTGTAAAGGCACCGCAGGCGCTCGAACCTGTAAACTTGCAGCTTGTAACGATACCCTCGATAACGATGCCGATGGCAAGACCGACTTTCCGGCTGAGCCAGGCTGTGACACCAAATCCGATGATGACGAAGCTGACACCTGCCCAGGTGCGGGCTGTCCACAATGCGCTGACGGCATGGATAATGATGGCGATGCCACCACGGACTATCCACTGGATTTAAGCTGTAAGTCGGCAGCCGGAACCAGCGAATCATGCACCACATCCGAAGGCATCTTTTCTGTCCCTGCCACTGGCGTGCTCGCCGGTGACACCACCGGTAGAGTCGATGACTACCGCCCGAGCTGTGCTTCCATGCTCAGCAATGCTGGCGACTTAACCTACGAACTTGACCTGCCGGCCCTCACATCTTTCAACATTGCGTTCACGTCCCCGAATTTCGATGAAGTTATCGCACTGTTGCCTTCAACCTGCACGACGCCAGAAGTTCGCTGTACGGACTTCCCACCGATGGCACTAACCAACGTTGCAGCTGGCCGCTACTTCTTGGTGGTCGACGGCTACGGTGCTGGCGATGAAGGTGCATTCACGGCAACCATCACGGGCCGTATCGCCCCAGCTGGCAGCTGTGAAGGTGCGCTTGCACAAAGTGGCGCTCTGACCTGTTCCGATGGCTACACCTGCGGCGGCACTGCTGGCGCCCGCACCTGCGTGCTCACCGCTTGTAACGATAACGTCGATGCCGACGGTGACGGGCATGTTGGCTTCCCAAACGACCCAGGTTGCACCTCGATCACCGACACCACCGAAGCTGACAACTGCCCAAGTGGCCCAGGCTGTCCAGCTTGCAGCAACGGAATTGATGACGATGGCGATACGCGCACTGACTACCCAACCGACAGTGGCTGTGCATCAGCATCGTCATCATCTGAAGTCACCTGCCCAGCAGAAACTGACCCGGTGATTTTCATCAACGGGCCAACGTTCGTCGGCACTACGATGGGCAAAGCCAACAATTTACTACCATCATGCGGGACCAGTGGAACTTCTCCTGAAGTCACCTACGAATTAGCGCTGAACGTACCAGTTATGATTCTAACTCTCGACACCAACGGCTCCGCACTTGACACCATTATGTCGGTACGCAATGCCTCGTGCGGGTCGCCCGATATCGACTGCGACGACGACAGCAGTTTGGGTGCCGGTGATTCCTTTATTGAGTTGGTAGATGTTTTGCCAGGCGGTTACACTATTTCGGTTGATGGCTTCAATGGCAACTCGGGTGCTTATACGTTGAGTGTCAAAGGCGAAGTCGCCTTGGGAACCGCATGCACCAGTCCACTGTTCGTGCAAAACGTGCTGACGTGTACTGCTGGCACAACCTGTACGGCTGGCACCTGCCAATAGTCACCTAAGCTGACGGCGTACTAACCGACGCCCGCGACGCTCAATACCTCCAACGCCGGCTCAATCTTGAGCTGGCGTTTTGCATTTTCGGGTACCTACCAGCAACAGTGAATCATGCTGGGCGAATCGGCCCGCGGCCAACGGCTTGCAAGCGCAACGCCGCCATGCGCGCATTCATCGTGGCCTCCTCAGTGTCGGTGCGATGATCGTAGCCAATCAAATGACACAACCCGTGCGATGCCAAAAACAAAACCTCGTCATACACGCGGCGCGGCGACTTCGGCGCTTTGGTTTGACGGCGCGCAGTCGGCAGCGAAATAACAATGTCACCGAGCACCGTTGGATTAGCGGCCTGCCCGCTCGGCGTGAAGCCTTCGCGCTGGGCAAACGCCAACACATCCGTGGGCTTGTCCTTGGCACGGTAGTCGCGGTTGAGCTGATGAATCAAGGCATCATTGGTCAGGCGCAGCGTCACATCGAGGTCGCGATGTTTTTCCGATCGCGCTACCGCAGTGACCATGCGATTGCATTGCTGTTGCAACTTGCGGCGCCAATACGGGCTGAACATCGCGCGAATTTCAGGATCGATAATGAGTTCAAGCATGACGTTCAATCGCGTGCCGGTTACGCCAGCGTGTTCCAGATTTTGCTACCAACGAACAAATCGAACAACGCAGCGTCGAGCTTGCCTTGTTTGACATCGCCGGCAATTACATCCAGTGCACGTTCAACCGGCATGGCGCGTTTGTACGGCCGATCTTTGGCGGTGAGGGCATCGTAGATGTCTGCTATCGCCATCATGCGGGCAGCGATCGGAATATCAACGGCATGACGACCAAATGGATAACCGGTGCCATCGAGTTTTTCATGATGCGCACCGGCAATCAGCGGCACACGTCGCAACGACCGGCCCCATGGAATCTTGCAAAGAAAATTATAGGTGTGGGTAACGTGGCTGTTAATTTCAAGACGCTCTTGTTCGGTAAGCGAGCCGCGGCGAATTTGCAATGCGGCAGCTTCTTCATTTGATAACAAGGGCAGCGTTTGACCAAGCTCATTAACGTACGACATCTTGGCGATTTCCGTGATGCGCTCGAAGCCGCCTTGGTCCAACACCGTCGGCTCATTCGCTGTCATGATCGAACGGATGACGTCGTCGAGCATGGTCAGACGCTGTGCAACCTCACCTTCGATGGTGGTAAGCGTGCGATGCCGCTGCTGTTCGAGTGCTGCCATTTCGGCAGCATGCTGCTCGCTCGACAGCTCTAATAGATAACGAATTTTTCGTTCTGAGCCTTCAAGTTGGTAGGTCTTGCGAATGTAGTTGAACCGCTCGACCACCAGGTCGCGCTCGTGTTCATAGAGCTTTTTGGCTTTGACCAATACGTGTTCGCGGACGCCGACTTTGCCAAAATCGTGCAGCAGCGCTGCGTATTCAATCTCGGTAAGGTCGTCGCGCGAAAATGAAACATCGTGCAAGCCAACCGCTGCGAGCTGCGATGGATAATGTTCTTGTTGATGATTGACCGTCTTAGCCAGCCCGACGGTCAACGTTGCAACTCGCTCCGAATGGCCCGACGTTGTTGGATCTCGTGATTCAATGGCGGTAACCGAGGCTTTCACAAAGCCATCAAACAAAGATTTTACTTCGTCGTACAAGCGTACGTTTTCAAGCGCAATGCCGGCCTGCGATGCCAGCGTGGTCAC
>JAYWHS010000284.1:0-4943 GCA_043777635.1 Kofleriaceae bacterium
ATCGACGAAGGTTCACCCTTGGCAAACTTCTCCAGCTCCGTGACCGGAAACCTGCCGTTCGATAGCGCCATCACAAACGGCTTGCCTTTGTCTTTGAGCACGCCGGCTTGCATCGCCAGCGCAAACAACTCGCTTGGGTTGAGCTTATCGATATGCCCCACCAGCGATTTCACAAACGCGCGAATGTTTTCAAGCGACCAGCCGCCGTAGCATGTCGGACAGCGGCGATTGCTTTGCGCCCGCGCCCGCACCGTTGCCTGGTATTCGTGGCCATTTGGACACAGCCACCACGCGTTCATCACGTGGTCCGCGTCGATTTCATGCGGCGCAATGGCGTTTTTGCTTTGATGCCATTCGGCGGCAACCGCTGGAGCGACGGCCGCTAGCGAAGTTTTAGCCAACGCGCACGTTGGGCAACTATCATCGGCCAGTAACCGCACGGGTGCGCGATCGAAGCTATGGCCTTGCGTGCACCGCCACCACACTGCGGTGGAGTGCGTGGCATCCAGCGCAGCAAATGTAACGCCCACGTTTTTGTCTGCGTCCCACATCGCTGCCAGTCCCGGCCGCAGCGTTGACAGCGCGGTATGCGTATTCGCGCCACGGCTGCACACGGGGCAACTTGCGTCACGCTGCATCGCGCGCGGCGCACGCGAGAAGCCATGGCCATGCACGCACCGCCAGGCTGCCGGCCGGTAGTTCGCAGCAGGTACTTTCGTTGCTGGCTCCGCGTTTTGCGCGGCATCCCAAAGCAGCGCGAGTTTTGAATCATCAGCAACGGAGTCGGCCATGGTCATCACGGTAACATGTTGCGCAACCGCGCCGGCGCTGCCTCGCTGAAACTCACAGCAATGAGCCTAAAGTTCTCAAGGGTTACGCGGTGCCGAGCCGCTGAGTACCATCTCGGTTGCCAGCTTGAGTGTTTTATGTTAATGATTAACCTACTAGGTTAATCAAACTTAGATTAACCAATCTGGCAATACGTGAAAATCTCCTATGCTAACAGCCAACTTCAAAAGCTTTGCCATGACCAACGGAAAGCAACGCAAAAGCTGGGCGCCGACAGTGCGCAAAAGCTGCGGAATCGGATCGACGATCTCGCGGCGGCGGAAAAGCTAGCAGACGTAAGAGTTGGCAAGCCGCATCCGTTGGTGGGCGATCTTAAGGGGTGTTTCGCTTTCAGCCTCGCCAATGGGTGGCGGCTGGTGCTGCGCCCTATCGATCCGCCAGTGAACAAGACTGGCGACATTGACTGGCCAGCCGTTCGCTCTGTCGAAATCTATAAAATCGAGAACTATCATGACTAAACGAACATCACTGCCAGCCACCCGATGGGTATCGCCGCCAGGCGCGACCATTGCCGACATGTTGGAAGAGGCGAACTTGACGCAGGCCGATTTGGCACTGCGCTTGAGCGTCACCCCGAAGCACGTTAACAAGTTGATTTCGGGAGCTGCGCCTGTTTCAGACGAGGTTGCCGTTGGCCTTGCACGCGTACTGGGTAGCACCACGGAATTCTGGCTCAATCGCGAGGCGAACTATCGGGCCGCGCTGGCCACTGAACGCGCGACCGATCGGCTTGATGAAGACGTCGAATGGGCCAAGCTTTTTCCGTACAATGAAATGGCGAAGCGCGAATGGGTCAAACCGGCCAGGCACAACAATGAGAGAGCGGGCGCGCTGCTTGAGTTCCTGGGCGTAGCATCGGTCGCTGCGTATCGGGAAACCTACGCGGAGTATACCGCGCAGTTTCGGAAGTCGACGAAGCACACTGCCAAGCCAGAGGCCGTTGTTGCATGGCTGCGTCGCGCGGAACTAAGCGCCAACTCAATTGAATGCACCGTGGGCTCGGTGCCTACTCATGAAGTCGTCGCGCCATTGCGCCAATTGACCGTGCTGCGTCCAGAGCAGCAAGTGGACGCAGCGCGCAAGCTCTGTGCGGCAAACGGCATTGCCTTGGTAATTGAAAAAGCGTTGCCGGGCTGCCCGCTTTGGGGTGCTACGCGTTGGCTCACACCAACCAAGGCCATGATCGCACTGTCGTTGCGTTATCGCACCGACGACCACTTCTGGTTCACGCTGTTTCATGAACTTGGTCACGTCTTGTTGCACAGCAAAAAAGAATCGTTCCTCGATAGCGGTGACAGCTCATCCGATCTAGAGCGCGAGGCCGATGAATTTGCAGCTGATCGATTGATTTCACCAATTGCCGTGCAAGAACTGCGGCGCATTGAACCTTCCCATGCAGCGGTGCGGGTATTTGCCAAGCAACACCACATTGCGCCCGGCATCGTCGTTGGCCGCATGCAGCGACTCAAGCTGATCCCGTACAACGTCCTGCACAAGTTGAAACAGAACATTCCAGATACGCTTTCGTAGCCAACGCTATCGCGCTCACGTCATTGGCGGCGGTTCGATGCAGTCGGTGCTGGTCCAGCGTGGGTCTTTGGGGTCGAGGTGCGGTGGTAGGCCGGGGCCACGGACGGTGCGGCCGGCGGCTTCGTCTTCGGCAACGAGCTGGTTTAGTTCGAGCAGGAATTCGAGCGGATCTTGGCCAGCCGGTACGCCGTAGGCATCGTTGACTGCGGTGTCGAGCGCGCGCTGAGCATCATTGAGTGGATGCGGTCCTGGCACTTCGGCCGATTGATAGAGTTGGCGCAGTGACCAGCTATTGGTTTCCATCAGCTCGGCGCGTACGTGACGCAAATTGCGCGAGGCGGCAACGATGGTGGTGACTTGGGAGTCGGTTGGATCTTGTGGCCAGGGAAAGGTGCGCCAGACAGCGCTGGTGTATTGGATGTCGGATCGTACTTTGCTTCCTTTTGCTTTCGTCCACGCCCAGTGAAATCGCGATTGAACTACACCAAAGCTATAGTCGTTCTCGTAGGCGAATATTTTCATCGTATCGTTCGGCACAAATTTCTTTGATATGAACGCAAACGAAGGTCGAGAAGAGACCTTTGGACACACCAGCAATCGACGGAAGTTCGTTGTGGTTCTGAAGAATTCTTCTCGCGGATAGTGAGGCTTCCACCAGTGCCGTAGCCAACTTTTATAGTGGTCGGTATCTCCGCCGCTCTCTGCGCGCAATTTTATTGAGGTGAAGACATGGGCTTTTAGATGTTCAAATACAGGGCCGGCAGCGGCTTGCGCGTCGGGTTCACTTTGAAAGTTCTGGAGATCGATGCAGTAGTCTGGCTCGGTCGAAAGTCGACTGCGCAATAGGTCGTCGCCGGTTGCCACTGCGCGGATACACGGTCGTTCTCGCACAAGCCCAATTTGAAACCCCTTCTCGCCACCTGATCTGAATGCTGGATGGCCGAAGCTCACACCTTCGGCCATTCCATCCGCATTTGCTTCGATATTGATAGCGACGCTGACATCGGCATGCATTTGCAAATGCGTCGCAATTCGGCCGACAAAATATGTCTGGCCTTCAACAATAAGCTGGTGAGGTCCTTCGATATCCCCGCGAACCCAATTTGCCATAGACACGTTTACTGCCGCTTCGCCTGGCCACGGTTGTGACGAAACCGCATTGGTGATGGTGCCACCATTTAGAACGATGTAATCGAGCGAAGCTTCGCGAGCCTTTCCGACGCGAATGCCGCTGGTGCCGACTAAGCCGGCCCGGGCACCAGGTTTTAAATGATCGTGCGCACGTCGAAACCAATAGGCACAAAGATCAGTGCGTCCTTCAATCGCAGGAAATTGCGAAAGCATTTTCTGAAGATATTCATCACCGAGTTCCGCGCGAATCTTCGTCCCCCCCAGAAACGGCGGATTCCCGATAATCGCTTCGACCTCGGGCCAATCGGTAAATAACGCGTCGGCGCAGACCACATTTTTGTCTAAGTTATCCAACGGTAACGATGGATCCATCTCCATCTCCACCTGCCCCGCCAAGGCGAAGGCCTGCTCTTTGCGCTCTTCGAAGGCGATCTTCTTGGCGATATTCAACGTGACCTTGGCCAGCTCGACGGCAAACGGATTGATGTCGATGCCGTAAAAGTTGGTGGTCGAAATTCCGCCGTTCCAGCTCAGCTTAGTTTTGGTGGACGGAAACTCGCGCATGCGCGACAGTACTTCAGTGTCGAGCCGATACAACTCGCGAAAAGCCACGTACAAAAAATTGCCGCTGCCACACGCCGGGTCCAGTACACGAAAACGCACCAACTCGCTGCGCAGCTCGGTGAGATCTTTGAGTGATGTTGCCGCCAAAATCCGTTTGCGCCACGGCTCGACGATCGTCGGCCCGACCACGCGCATGATGTCGTCGTGCGCGGTGTAGTGTGCGCCGCTAGCATGGCGCTCGGCATCGTTCATGATGCCTTGAAACACACTGCCAAAAATATGCGGGTCAACATAGGTCCAGTTGGCTTCGGCGGCTTTCGTCAACGCAATGATTTGGTCTTGGCCCAATGGCAAATTAGTAGCCTCGGTAAACAAGCCGCCATTGAAATACGGCACGACACGCGCGCCGGTGGCATCAGCATGATGCGGATCGTTCATCTGTGTGAACAACTCGCGCAGCCGCGCTTCGACATTGCCAGCGCGCGCACCGTCATATAACAGCGAGGTGAAATAGTTCCTCGGCAGCAGGCCAATGTCTTCGGCAAACATTGCGGTGATGCACTGCAAGGTAAAGCGAATCACATCGCGCTCACGGCTTGGGTGCGCAGCACGCACGCTGCGAAACAGCCGGGCCACCAGCTCGGCTACTTCGCCTGAGACTTTTTCGACGTTGACAATACGCGGCGTGCTGCCTGGTACCCACGTTGTTGTGAAAAACGGAAACGCTTCGCTGTACTTCGGTAAATCGTCCATGCGAATCGCTAACCGTGACGCTTCGCGATCGCGCGCCAGATCGTACAGCGCCAGATCGCGCTGATTGGTCAGCACCACATATTGCGGCACTGGGTCGAGCTGCAAACACACGCGCA
>JAYWHS010000285.1:0-4942 GCA_043777635.1 Kofleriaceae bacterium
GCGTATAAACCGTAGATATCGAGCTTGGCACCAGCCAGCGCAAAGAAAACTAAGAACACCGGCAGCTGGGCGCTTTCGAAATCACGAATCAACAAGTGCGCATCGGCTTTGGAGAAATTCTCAATCCAAATGCCTGCCGCCAGCATGCAAATCAAGGGATCTAAATGTACGCGGCTGCCAATTTCTGCCACCACAATACAAATCATCACGGCAAACAGCGACGCGCCTTTACTAACCGTTCGCAGATACAAGCCAATCAACATGCCGATTGCTAACCCGAACGCAATCGAACCAAAAACTTCCCAGCCGACCGCCATCACCGTATCGCTTACCGCAATGCCACCGCCAACCGCTGCAACGGCAACGGCCGAGGCCACTGCATACAACACGATGACCACCAAGTCCGCGACCACAACTGAGGCCAACATGACTTGGGTCAACGGGCCATCGGACCGCATCTCTGAAACCATCGCCATCACCACTGCGGGCGACTGAGCCGACAATGCAACGCCGATCAAGCCGCATACCGCCAAGCTCTGCATCGTGTCGAGCTGATCAAAAAACGGCAGCAGCGGGCGCAACAGAAATACCGCTGCTGCAATGACCACCATGCCAAGCACCACCGCAAAAAACGTAATCGCGCGCAGCGTAGCCATGACCGGCCGCACCCGCTTGAAGTTGAGTTCAGCGCCGGCGGTCAACGCTAGAATACAAATCGTGACGCCGTTGACAACTTTGAGCGACCCGCCCATGTCTTTGGTAACCAAACTCAACACGTAAGGTCCGGCCACAATGCCCGTCGCCAAGTATCCGGTGAGCTTGGGAAATCCAAATCGATTGACGATTTTGCCCATGAAGTATGAGGTGAGCAGCAAATAGCCAAAGGCTAATTCAGTCCCTGCGCTGCTGACATCAGCCGAAAAACTGCGCGCCGCGTGCATCAAGCCACCCAGCGCCAATACGATGAGCACGGCAATCATAGGTCTTCATCCTTAATGCGGGGCGGCGGCACCAAGGCAATCGGTCCGGCCGATGGTCCTGTTGCGCTGGCTGATGCAGCGCGTATTGATGACGAGCGTTGTGGTTGCATATGCATCACCGGCCCGGATTCATCGTCGTGGCCCGGCATGGGTGCCGGACTGTCCAACTCGTCGATGGGCGCACCAGTTAACGATGCCGTGGATAACGGTTCATTGTTGCCGCCGGTAAACTGCACCACGATTTCAATGAAGAACGCAGATCCAATCACCGCCGTGGTGATCCACGGAATCGCTTGATCGCGATACAGACTTTCAAGACTGATCACCAATGCGATCGATAGACTCGATAGCGGCGAAACCAACCGTCGATCCTCAAGAAATCCACGCGGTACTTCAAAGCCGACCGAGGCATGCGCACCGAGAACGCCGAGCCACTTACCGATGCTACGTGCAATCACAAATGCTGGCACTAACACCCAGCCACGCCAATCACCCACATGCCACAAAGCCCCAGCGATAATCAAAAATAATAAATGCACCGGTCGTTCGAGATGGTGCAAAATGCGAAACACCGCGTCGCGTTGATCGTTGGGGAAGTTAACCACCAAGACGCCGGCTAAAAAGCAAATCACCAACGGCGACAAATGCAAATAGCCAGCGAGCCCCGACGCAAATGCGATGCCGCCCAACACCACCGCCAAAAATTCTGCGTTGGACGTCGGTACGCGGACCATGACAAAAATCAACACGCCGATCGAAACCCCAAGCCCGGCGGCGACAAAAACCCACGCCGTGCCAGGCAACTGCCACGCTGCATTAGCGCTGTCGTCGCGGAAGTATGCCGTAATGAACAACAGCCCGACGACACCGACGATTTCGTCGAGCTGCGCAATCAGAACATCAACGCCTTTGCCTTCGCTCCATCCGCGATTGGCAAAGCCGCGAAAGCGTCGAGGTGCAGTCATGGCCGCAGCCGCACCCAAGACCACCAGGTCGCGCCAAAAAATCGGATCGTCGAGGGTCATGCCAAATGTCAACATGATGCCGCCGCACACCGCCGCCGTGATAGCGAGAGGGCCCACCGCTTCGACCAAGATAATGTACGCCGTGCCTTTGGGCACCCGGTCAAGCACGCGAATATCGAGCTGGGCGCCAATGATGAATCCCAACCAACCCAACCCAAAGTGCAGCAGCGGCCGCAACCGATCGAGCACATCCCCGCTCAAAATGCCGACGGCTGGGTACGATGCAACCAAGCCCAACACTACAAACGGCAAGCCGGCTGCAATCGCCGACGAAATGCCGAGCTGCTCTTGAAACTTTACAACCCGCTTATGGCCACCGAGGTAGGCCAGCACCATCAACGCAACCAGCCCGCCGATGATCTTGATGGCGAACAGGGAGTTGGCGGAACTCGACGCCCCGCTGGCAACAGAGTTGATTGCGCTGAGCGTAGGGTAACTCAACATCGCTGCGTCAATTTACGTCGCAGCGACGGCAATTGCCACTGTCTGTGGCTGCTAGTTGAACTCGCTTGAAACCAACTGAGTTAAAATGCTACGCCCATAGTTGCGATGCTTACACGAAATACTCGTGTCATTGAACCATCATCAGTTTCACCAACACCCCACGAAACAATATCGGTCGCCCCCACACCATCGAAATTGCCTGTATCGAAGGTGCCGGCAAATTCCTGCGTATAGAACGCCGAGAGTAGGTCTGCCCCGACGGGCCGGTCGAGTAATACCTGCATCAGTGACGTGCGCTCTTGCTGAATCATCCATGCAAGGTCAACATCGGCATCGCTGTCGAAGTTGCCACTGCGAATTTGCGTTGGTAACGCAACTGCAGGAAATGTTCGTCGAACTAGCAGCGCCGGCATATTATTTCCACCGTTACCGGTTTTGGTCGACAACACTGATTCTTGAATTACCGCACCGGTGATGTCGACTTCTGCGGTCAGCACTCGTTGGTCGCCGCCAGCGCCAACACTTAACGCATAACCGGCAGCGGGCACGCGGGAAATTGAAAATACCGATTCAAACAAGCCCGCGCTTGGAGCGAATGTCATGTATGCACCTGCGGCAAGACCATTGACACTGGGCAACGCCGTCGCAACTAAAGACTGGTAAACAACAGGCGGATCAACACCAACATTTGTTACGCATCCGCCGTTTTGCAGTACTACATTCGGTGGTAATTCCGTGCCGTTCGCGACGATTGGGAGCAGCTGTGCGCTGCCCAGCAGCGAACTTACAACCGTGAATGGACCCGCGAGTGGAACAAGCGGTCTAATTAATGCAGCGACGCGAGCGGGCGAAGTGCCGCATTCCGGAAGTAACACCGCCTGGAACACTAGTTGGCCACTCATTGGAAGCCACTGCGAAGTTTCATTTCCCGGTGGCGGTTGTGGGTTAGTGGCCGAAAAAACTTTTTTCCAAGTGCCTACGCGTGACAACACGTAGACCGAATTGGCATCAGACAGGATCGCAATAGGATCAACACTACCTGTAAATTCATGTGGAAGCCGCACGGTTTCGATAATCCCACTCCCAGTAAACGAGTATTGGGCGATACCCAAACGTTTGACGGGTGGCGTTGCAACAGTTGGTCGCGAGTGTAAACAAAACAAAGAAGCTGCTTGCCCCACTGGACGAAAGACAGTGCAAGGGTTTCCGATGCGTTGCGCCCCACCAAAATCGCCAAGGTTGATGCTTGTATCGAGTTCGACAAGTTTGCCTGCAAATTGCGTCAACGGGGCCGATGGCGTCAGCGCCCACTCGACACGCGGCCGCACCGCAAATGGGCCACTAAGCGATGGATGCGCGATCGTTTTAGTGACTCGACCCAGGCCACCGCTGCAATCGTCCGACGGACATGCAGCAATATTATCAATAAAATAAACCCCGGGTTCTTCGTCGCTGGTTATATCAGCCAATTTGCCTTGAGCAAACGTTGCCTTGTCGGGCCCGTATAGCGTCCAGTGCACCGGCACATTTTCCAGGCTTTGGTTTGCAATATCGGTGATGGTGACTTTGATTTTCAGATCTCCACTATTCTCAGCGTTCGCTTGCGCCGAAACCAACGTCGCTGGCTTGGTAGTTATATCCAGCGAATCGCCTGCTTCGATCTCATCAACTTCACCGCAGCCAATCATCGCGATGGTCTTACCGACGTAGCCTTGGGCAACCACCACGATATGGCCGTTGCGCGGCAATCCTTCCAAAACATCCATGGTGTTTTGATCGGTTATGCGGAATGGTGCGATGGAATCCAACGTGACCTTGCCGAACCGCAACATGTCGCAGGTCAGTGTTTCACTTTCGTAAACATCCACCCTGTTTTTGGTCAAGACAAACGAGTTGGTGCCGTGGATAACCGTTACTTTGAGCGAAGGCGAATCACTACAACCTGCGACGGTCGCAAGCCCAAGCATTCCGCAACTCACCAGTGCCAAGCGAAGTGTCCTCATAGATAAAATCCTATCATCGTCTTTGCTGCGATAGTTCGTAATGGCCGTAGTAGGAAATGACGTTTGACTCATGTAGGCTGTAACGCAGTGTCGATCGACCGCCGAACTGTGTTGCACACCGGACTTGCCTCGTCGGCAACCAAGGGCCGAACGGCACCTCGGTCGTTTGTAATGCAGTTGCTGGGCCAACAAGGTGGTCAACATGTGATCGGGGTCCGGCCGCTGCTTGTAGGTGCAGGTGTGGAGTGCGCGGTGGTCCTTGATGATGCCCAAGTATCCAGACGCCATGCGGAATTATCGGCGACGCCCGAAGGCGTGCGCATCAAAGACTTAGGTTCGACCAACGGCACGTTTTGGCAAGGCACCCGGGTCGTCGAAGTGGTGGTACCTGCAGGTTCCACCATCAAATTTGGTGGCGCTCAAGTGCGCATCAGCGCCGCCGACGCACCGTCGATGCCACCGTCGGAAAACTCGTTCTTTGGCGCCATGG
>JAYWHS010000286.1:0-4920 GCA_043777635.1 Kofleriaceae bacterium
CATCGCGCTAGCCAGCGACCATACCGCTGCAACCAACGCTGGCTTTGATGCTGTCACCGGTGCAGTTTCCACTGCGTTTGCGCGGCTGATTCACGCAGCGCGACGCTAGGAGTCTGGTGTTAAACGGTTGCGGAGCCCATCTGCGGCGTTGTCTACAACAGGGCTAGGCCCTCTTCCTCGGCGTTGCCGATGAATTCACCCGCGCTTCCGGGCCTCACATACATGAGTATGCTGCGGTCCGGTTCGCACTCCGTCTTGCATCTGGACTTCCTCACTCGTTTAAAACCAGACTCCTAGGGGTGGGTTGAATGCCGGCGACTTGCCAGTTGAATATGGCGCAGAAGGGACGGTTCCGCAGGAACGTTCCTTCTTTGGTCAATCAAGGCACCCCGAGTTCCACTTTGCGAATGCAATTGGCGGAGCGGTCGGCGACATATAAAATATTCGGCGCTTGAAACACTACGTGAGACGGGTGCGAGAAGGTGCCAGCGGTGTTTGCCGACGAATCATTGCTCGCTCGTGAAAAATCATCGAGCACCGTTGATTGTGCGCCAGCAACTGTCGTGACTGCGCTGGTGGTCATGTCGAAGTGTCGGATAACGTTGTTGTGCGAATCAGCCATGTAAAACCCATTGCTGCCATCAAAGCCAACGCCAAAAGGAAATCGAAATCTTGCGCTCCGGCCGTCGGTGGAATCAATCCACTCACATTCTGGCGGCAGCACTGGGCTGATATTTTCGCAAAAGTGTTTTGGATTTTTTGGCGCGGCCCCCGCAACGGTGGTCACCGCGCCGGTCGGTAAATCCAATGCCCGAATATCGATGTTGTTGGCTTCGGTGATGAAAAGCGTATTGCCTTTCAACATCAGGCCAGCCGGCTTGTTAAATGTTGCAGCAGGGCCAACTCCGTCGAGCGCGCCCGCGACCCCTGGCGTTCCGGCGATGGTGGTCACTTGCTTGGATGTCAGATCGATTGCCCGAATGATCTGATTGGCAGAATCCGCGACATACATCATTGGCTGGGCTGGATTACGTTGGTCAATGATCATGCCTCCGCCCCAAGGATTACCTAATCCTGATTTGCCAAACAGTGCGTCGGTGCCAATGCCATCGGCGTTGCCTGCAACCCCCAGTTTACCGAATACTGTCACCACAGTTCCTGTTGCGATCTCGACTTGCCGAATGGCAAAGTTGCCGGTGTCGGTGAACCACAAATACTTGCCGTCGGGGGCCAGGATCAAATTTCGCGGCGTATCGAGGCGCGCCGGACTACTCCGGTTGGATTCAACAATCGTGTCATTACGACCAGGTACGCCGCCGATTCCGGCAACTGTCGTGACCTGGTTAGTGGCGAGCGTCAGCTTTCGAATGGCGTGGTTTTCGCTATCAGCGATGTACAAATGTTCGCCAGTTGGGTCCAGTACCAGGCCTTCTGGCCAATAGAAACGGGCCGCCGCACCGTCGCCATCGGCGAATCCGGTTTGATCGCCATTGCGTCCCGCAATTGTTGTAATTTTGGCGATCGGTGGCGGCGGTGCATCAACTTGCGCAGCGTCAGCGTTCGCGCCAGGGGCATCGCTGCACGACGATAGGGTTGCCGAAAGCGCAAGCATCGTCACTGCAACAGCTTTCACCGCGATGACTCGGTAGCGGAAAGAGATACCAAACATGGCAGTGCACCTACCACGACAGTAAGCGACATTTCACGACAGTGGTTGGCCAAGGCGCGCCAAGCACCTAAGACCGGCGATGATGCGTGGCACAGGTCATGCGCCGCAGTTGCGACGTACACCACGCGCGCGCAGGCCAACGACCATCGCTTGATAGGCTGGTAACCAACGCAGCACGGCCGCAGATGTGGCACATTGCTCATGTGCAGCGTTCGCTTGGAATCCTAGGTTTGTGGTTGGGCTTGATCGCAATCAATTGTGGCGCAGCGCAACACAAACCTGTAGCCGCAACCAAAGGCGCTATTCTAGGTATCGCCCGCGATGAAGATTCGGGAGATCCGGTCGCCTTTGCAACAATCTTGGCACGACGCGAAGGCGAAATAGCCAATCAAGCGCGCAAGAGTTCGGACCGAGGCTTGTACCAGTTCTTACAAATGGCACCGGGCCGCTACACTGTCATGGGCACGTTTGCCGGCCAAACCATCACCGCCAGTGATGTGATCGTCGTTGCTGGCGAATCGGTAGCCATCGATTTATCGTTTGCGTTTGGCCATCCCGACACCACGATGCTCAGTTACGGCAATGGCAAAGACGGTGCGATCGCGCGCTTTCGCCCTAAAAACATGGCACCGCAAACCGCACGCATTGAAGGCTCGCTGACCGACAACTCGACCCGTGGTCGCGTGATCGGCGCAGCCATCTCGCTCATTCCGGACGGTTCGCAGTTCGCGCTGCAACAGGAAGTCACCGACGATTATGGGCAGTTTCGATTTGATAACGTGCCACCAGGCACCTACGCGCTGAGCTCGTACTACGCGTTGGGAAACCGCGGCCAAGTTGAGCTGCGGCGCAGTGGCATTACGGTGGCTGACGGCGACGGCGTGCGCGTGCCACTATGGGTCGAAGTCAGCAAATAAATCGGTCACGACAACGAGGCTGGGCTGGCAGCGACCACATTTTGCCGCAATGACACACAGCTGACGCAACCGTGCCTTACTTGCAACGTAGCTTGGCGCAGTGAATCTGGTAACGCAACCACACGTACTGCTGATGAGCGACCAAGCTGCGGTCGAAATCGCGCGCCAGATCGCCGCACTACAAGGCGAATTGCTCAACCTTCAAAGCGTGCCCCTCAAGCTACCGGAACAACCGCCGCGCACCGGCACGGTGATCTTGCTTTGGCTAGGGGTCGCCGGTTGGCAGAGCATTACGGCCGGCCTCACGGCCTGGTTAGCGGACCTAACGAGCCGCCCCGGCGTCATGCTTTGGGTTCCCGGTGCATCAGCCGAGCTGCGCGAAACCGGGTTGCAAGCCGGTTGTGACGACGCCATTTCTGACCAGATCAGTCCACGCGAATTGGCGGTCCGAATCCGCGCGCTGCATCGCCGGTTGCACTGGCGCGGCTCGCCGATGCGCCTGCGCTTTGGTCCGCTTAAACTGGATCTCGAAACCCGCACCTTACATTTCGGTGAACAGGCCATTTCACTCACACCCACCGAATTCGCATTGTTGCGAGTGTTGTTGCGAGCCCAAGGCAAGTCGTTGGCTCGTAGCGAGCTCATTGACGCGGTGTGGGGTGACGACACCGACCATGAAACCAGCGGTCGTGCCGTGGACAATGTTGTTTTGCGCCTGCGCCGAAAACTTCCCAACCCGGAAATGATTGAAACTGTTCGAGGAATCGGATTTAGGTTAGTGCTCAATGATGATCTAATAGTACCGATCCCGTCGTAGACCTCGGCCTCGAAAAAGCTCCGGTCGCGAGCACAATCGTTGCCACTTGGACACGACGTTGTCACCGTGTCGTCACAATTTCTGGGTATCTGTCAAAGTACTTCTTATGCCGACCCACACCAGCAAAGACTTCGCCCAAGAGCTTCAAACATTGCGCGACCGGTTGTGCACCATGGGCAGCCGCTGTGAAGACCAAATCACGTTGGCGATGATGGCGTTGACCGAACGCAGCGACGTTTTTGCGCGTCAAGTCATTGAACGCGATCACGATATCGACCGTGATGAAACCGAGATCGACGAATTGGCTTTGCAGATTCTAGCCACCCGGCAACCGGTGGCCTCGGATTTACGCTTCATCACTATGGCGCTCAAGTTTGTGACCGACCTAGAGCGCATTGGCGATCTTGCCACCGGCATCGCCAAGCGCGCGCTTGAGATCAATCCACTGCCTGTGCTGACCCCCGATGTAAACTTGACGGGGTTGTCGAGTTTGGTACTCCACAACTTACGCGCAGCACTCGTCGCTTTCGTTGCCAAGGATGCCGTCGCAGCGACTGCGGTGATCACCGCCGATCGGGAAATTGACAAGCTCAACGCGAAGTTTTTCGCTGAACTGATCGCCCACGTGGCAACCGATGCCGCGACAGTGACCCGGGTGTTACCGCTGACGTCGGTGTGTCGCTACCTTGAACGGGTTGGCGATCACGTTAAGAACCTGGCCGAAGAAATTGTTTATATGGTGAGCGCCCAAGACGTACGGCACAAACCTTTGCCCATCCCTGGTAACTGAACCTTTACAGCCCCACCGAACGTCACACTGTCGTCACGCAGCCGCCGCGCATCAGCCACACACTCACCCTAGGTTCACACTATGACATTCACCACCGGACGCATCGCTCTACAACTCGTCGTGGCAAGTAGCCTTACGATCGCTGGTTGCTCGAAAAAAGATCCTGCTGCCAAACCAGCGGCGACGCCAAGTGCAACCGGCGGTTCAGGCACGATGAAGCCAACTGGGCCAGCGACGCTCAATGCCAGTGGTTCAACATTTCAAAAAGCCTTTCAAGAAGTGGCGATTGAATCGTTCACCAAATCCAACAGCAGCATCAAATTGAACTATGGCGGTGGTGGCTCCGGCAAAGGCCGCCAAGACTTCGCCGACATGGTGACCGACTTTGGTTGTACCGATGCCAGCTACAAAGACGAAGAAAAAGCCAAACTCAAAGGCGGCGAGTTCGTGTACGTGCCCGTGCTGCTAGGCGCGATCACGGTAAGCTACAACCTCGACGGTGTGGCCAAGCTTCAGCTGTCGGCCGACACCATAGCCAAAATCTTTCAACGCGATATTAAAAAGTGGAATGACCCGGCCATTGCCGCCGACAATGCCGGCGTAACCCTGCCGGATACCGACATCGTAGTAGCGCATCGCTCCGACGGTTCCGGGACAACCCAACAGTTCACATTGTATCTAAGCAATGCGGCGACCAGCACCTGGAAACTAAAATCAAGTTCCACCG
>JAYWHS010000287.1:0-4915 GCA_043777635.1 Kofleriaceae bacterium
AAGGAACCCAAAGAGGGCAAGGAAGCTAAAGAAGGCCTCATTTGGGTCAAGAGCAAAACCTTGTCGCCTAAATCAATTGGCCCCTACGATAACGAAACCACCACCTTGCCCCGAAGCTCGGGCATGGTTGGCATCGGCGCAACCGACAAACAGGGATGGCTGCGCACCGGCGACCTCGGTAAGTTTGATAAAAACGGTCGGCTGCAACTCACCGGCCGTGAAGACGATGTGGTGAAGATCGATGGCAAACGCGTGGCCCTCGGTGAAGTCGAAGGCTGTCTCGAAGCGTTTCCCAAAATCAAAGCGGCCCAAGCCACGGTGATCTCGGATCCGATTTCGGGCCTGATGGTCGTGGCTCGTGTCGTCATGAAATCCAAGAGCACCGCCGAAGAAATTATCGATCACTGCGCACGCAATTTGGCACCGTACAAGGTGCCTCGGCGCATCGAGTTTTGCGACGCCATCTAGGTGGCTGCAGATGCAAGGTCATCACCGGTTCAAAACGGCAGTAGTGCGTTCCGGCTTGCTACTGCTGCTCACCAATTGCCAAGATCCTGCGATCCAACGCTTGAGTAGCATCAAGCAAACGGTGTGCGCTTGCAAAACCTTGGCGTGTGCAGACGTAGCATTAACGGCGATGCCAACGGTACCGGCACGGCGCTTGGATAAAGCCCAAGCCGTGGCCAGTGAAATTTTTGATTGTTACAGTCGCCTGGCCAAAGCTGACGAGGCCGGCGGATTGCCAGTACCAGCAGTACCCACCGTTGAAAATTTGCCAGCCGGTAGCGCTGCACCAACAGCTGCCGCGCCTAACTAGTTCGTCGGCGTTCGAGTCCGCCGTCGGCCGAACGCCGCCATCTGCGACTACGGTGAACTCTCGCTCGGCGATTTCGACGCAGCATCGCTAGCATCCATGGACGGCGCGACCGCAACCAGCGCCGAATCAGGTTTGGGTTCGCCTGGCAATATTAGCGCCATGGCTGGCGACACAGCGACCGAAGCATCGGCTTCGTCACCGAAAAATGCCGTGTGTTCGTAGTACTGCACCAACTTGCGTAACAAGACAGCGACGGTCGCGGCCAGTGGCACAGCCAACACCACGCCAACGAAGCCTAACAACTTGCCACCCGCAACCACCGCGAACAACGCTGCCGATTCCGATAAACCGACCCGGTGACCAACAATTTTTGGCGTTAACACAGCGGCTTCAAGCAAGTGCAGCACTAAAAAAACAATGCCAGCGCCGATCATGACAGAAGCATTGGCACCACTTGCCAGCGTAATGGCAGCGGTAAGACCGGCCCCGACGAATGTTCCCACGAATGGAATGACGGTCAAGCCGCCGACTACTAGCCCTAGCGGCAGCCCCCCTGGCACGCCAAGCACTTCGAACGCGGTGGCGTAAAGTACCATCAGAATCAACACCACGATTCCTTGGCCACGCACCCAGCCTGCGATCACACGATCGATCTCGATGGCAGTTTCAACGACTGCGGCCCGCCGACGCGGCGGCACCAGATGCTTAATGCGCCCAAGCAACGCTTCCCAATCCGCTAAAAAATAGAATGCGAACACCGGCACCAGCAAAAGCTCACCGAGCAGCGCCAGAATATGCAGCATGCCGCCAACCGCTGCGGTCGCTAATTCACCGACCGGCCCAGCTGCGTCACCAAAAGCAGTTCGAGCTTCGTCGCTCTTCAAATAGGTGCGCCAATCAGCCGGCAGTTCAATCCCGAACACACGCTGTAGCCAGGCACTTAGATTGTCGATCAAGCGTGGCAGGTCTTGAATGAGATCCGCAACATCACGCGCAACGATCGGCAACAACAACGCGATTGTGGTGGTCACGACACCGAGGAACAACACGAGTAACAAGCCGGCCGCCGCTGTGCGCGACATGCCCATACGTTCGAGTCGCGCGGCAACCGGCGTGAGTAAGTACGCAATTCCCAACGCCGCCAGGATCGGGCCGAGAATGCGCGCCGCCCATGCAACAACAAGGTAGCCGATGACAATGAACGCGGCGATCAATAGCCACCGCGCCATTGCGATGACATGAATTTCTTGCGGCGTGCGACCCGACGGAATTTTCACGCTGCGAGTGTAAACTGCAACGCTGCGAATGACTAACCAGAAACGGCCAATGAATGCCCGGGTTAGCCGACCCAAGCGCGGGCGTTTTGAAACATCCGCATCCACGGGCTATGCCATGGCGCGTCAGCATGGTGCCAGGCCGTCGGTGCCCACGACATGGTTGAGGCGATTTGCACCCGCTCAGGGTGCGGCATCATCGCGGTGAAGCGGCCGTCGATCGAGGTAACCGCCGCGATACCGTCAGGCGAGCCATTGGGATTTTCGGGATAGCGTTGGGTAACTGCGCCGGTGCCATCAACGTAGACACCGCTCACGCCACCGGCGTTTTGCAGTTGTTCTGCTCCGTCGACAGATGCAAATCGCGCCCGCCCTTCACCATGTGAAACCGCGATGGGCAGCCATGAGCCGGCCATATCTTTGAAAAATATCGACGGTGACGGCTCGATGCGCAGCAGTGACAAGCGAGCTTCAAATTGCTCCGACTCATTGCGGACCATGTGCGGCCACGCGTGAGCACCGGGAATCAAATCGCTAAGTTGTGTCAGCATTTGGCAGCCGTTGCAGACCCCCAGTAAAAACGTATCGGCACGGTTCACAAATTGCGCAAACTGATCACGCAAGCCATGATTATGACGAAAACTCGCGGCCCAGCCACGGCCGGCACCCAGCACATCGCCAAACGAAAACCCACCACAAGCAACCGCACCGCGAAAATCGCTGAGCTGACGCCGGCCTTCGAGTAGGTCAGTCATGTGAACATCGACGGCATCAAAACCAGCGCGCATAAACGCTGCGGCCATTTCAAAGTGGCCATTGACGCCTTGTTCGCGAAGGATGGCCACCCGTGGCTTGGCACCGCCGATAAACGGCGCAGCGACGTCGATTGAATAATCAAACGTGAGCAAGGCCGAACGCGCCTGAGCAGCGCCGTTGCGGCTCGCATACTCCTGATCAACCGCGGCCGGATTGTCGCGCCGACGCGCCATTTGATGCGACAACGCGGACCATCGCTGATGCATTGCCGAGCGCGCGACGTCCAGCACGATATGGCCAGCATGGCGCACCACAATCGTATCGCCAGGCACCGCCGTGCCGACGTCAACCAAACAATCGGCAAGACCGTGGCGTGCAAAACTGGCGCGCACTGCCGCTTCACACCCTGGTGCAACTTCAATGACGGCTCCAAGTTCCTCGGCAAACAGAGCGCCTAGCGCCGTGGTGCCCAGTGTCGACAGATCGACATCGAAGCCAACGTTGCTGGCAAACGCCATCTCAAGCAACGTCACGATTATGCCGCCATCGGAACGATCGTGATACGCAGTAATCGCACCAGCATTTGTTAGTTCGCGCACCGCTGCAAACATGCCACGCAATAATGCCGGGTCATCGAGATCAGGCGGCACGGTGCCAAGCTGTTGGTACACTTGATACAACGCACTACCGCCAAGCCGCGCTTGGCCACGACCGAGGTCGATGACGACGCACCGGCCATCACCGCGAACCTCCGGTGTGATAGCGCGCCGCACATCGGTGACAGCGGCAAACCCGGTAGCCACCAAAGACATCGGCGCAACTACGGCATGTGAGGCACCGTTGTGGGACCAACTGGTTTTCATCGACATCGAGTCTTTGCCGACGGGAATCGCGATGCCAAGTGCAGGCGCTAGTTCCATGCCCACCGCGTGTACCGCGCGATACAAGGCCACGCCCTCGCCGGCTTCACTTGGCGCGGCCATCCAATTGCAGCTCATCTTAATATCGGTAATTGCGGCAATCGGTGCGCCCATTAAGTTGGTAATCACTTCAGCGATGCACAACCGCGCCGAGACTGCGGCCGACAACAGCGCTACGGCAGGTCGCTCGCCCATAGCCAACGCTTCGCCGCATGGTTCATAAAAACCGGTAAGCGTCATGCCATAGTCAGCCACTGGAACTTGATATGGGCCAATAAATTGGTCGCGCGCCGTGAGGCCACCCACGGTACGATCGCCGATGGTGATCAAAAAGGATTTATCCGCGACACACGGCAGGCCGAGCACCCGATGCAAGGCGGCAGCGACGGTGTCGGTGATCGTGTTCGTGTCGGCGACAATCGCTTCGGGTAGAGAATGCGCGACCAACTGTTTGGCTGGCATTTTCCCCAACAACACCGGCAGCGGCATATCGACTGCGGCCTGGCCCGTTGGCGCAGCTAGTGTGAGGTGGGTCGCTGCGGTTGCCACACCTAAGGCCACCCAAGGCGCGCGCTCACGCGAACACATCGCCGAAAATTCGGGCAAGCGCGCTGGTGCAATGGCCAGCACGTAGCGCTCTTGCGCTTCATTACACCAAAGCTCCATCGGCGACAGCGCTCGATCGGCGGAAGGAATTTTCAGCAGGTCTAAGGTCGTGCCCCGCCCGGCATCGTTCACCAGTTCAGGGATTGCGTTGGACAAACCGCCCGCGCCCACGTCGTGAATCGACAAGATCGGATTGTCGACGCCCAAGCCCCAACACCGATCAATTACCTCTTGGCAGCGCCGTTCCATTTCCGCGTTATCGCGTTGCACCGACGCAAAATCGAGCGCTTCGCTGCTGGCACCGGAGGTTACCGATGATGCTGCACCACCACCGAGGCCAATCAAAAACGCTGGGCCACCGAGCACCACGATGATTGAGCCAGGCGGAATGTCGAGTTTTTCAACATGGCCATCACGCACCGCGCCCATGCCACCGGCAATCATAATCGGCTTATGAAAACCGCGTGCCTGACGGTCAGTCCCAGGCGCTGGCATTTGCGCCATTTCAAGTTCGAAGGTGCGAAAATACCCAGCAATACACG
>JAYWHS010000288.1:0-4902 GCA_043777635.1 Kofleriaceae bacterium
CTTGGCCCGGTGGAAGCCGACGACACGGCGGTGGACGCCGGCGAAGGTCTCGATAACGGCGACGGCGCCGACGGTGAAATCCTCGCCGCCGATGGCACTACGGATTACGATGCGGCACCTCCGCCAACCGACGTGGTAGCCGCACCGATGTTGTGGACCGACGCAGATGGCAACCCGATGGCGTCGCCGACTGAACAAGTTGCTTCGCTGTTGGCCGATGAGCCGCCAGCGCTCGATTTTGCGTCATTCACCGAGGTTTCGATTACCCGGCGGCTGTTTCGTGACGGTACGTCGCAATACTACATCAACAAAGTCCCGTGTCGCTTGCGCGATATTACCGATTTTTTCCTCGGTACTGGCGTCGGCACCAAGGCCTACGCGATTATCGAACAGGGTCGCATCGGCCAAATTGTGTCGTCACGGCCTGGCGATCGCCGGCTCATCATTGAAGAAGCTGCCGGCATCACCAAATTTAAAAGCAAAAAGAAAGCGGCCGAACGCAAGCTGGATCAAACCCGGCAAAACTTGTTGCGGGTGTCTGATATCGTCGCTGAGTTGGATAAGCGGATGGGCAATTTGCGCCGCCAAGCGCAAAAGGCCGAGCGCTACCGCAAGTACAAAGGTGAACTGCGCGATATTGATTTATGGAAAGCCTCGCATCGATATCTAGAGCTGCGCTCCGAATCCTCGCTGGTCGGCGGTCGCCTCCACGAAGTGCGCACGGATCTTGATGATTCGCGCGCGCAGTGGTTGGTCAAAGATGCCCATGTGGTTACCGAGCGCGCCGATTTGTCGGTTGAAGAACGCCGGTTGCTTGGATTGCAAGAAGCCTTGTACGAATTGGATAATCGGATTCGATTATCGGAAAGCAAAATTGGCTTTGAGCGGCGCGAAGCCGACGAACTCGATGCGCGCAGCGTGTCAGCGCGGGCCGAGCATGCCGAACTTGTGCGGCAATTGGAGGTGGCCACCACGGAATTTGCCGCGCGCAGTGAAGAACTCACCTTGTTGTTAGATGTGGTCGAGCGCGAAGCCTCGGACGTCACCATGCGTGAGGCGCAAGCCCAAGAAGCGCGGCAAATGACGATCAATGAACAAGGTCGCCTCGACGAAGCGCGGGCACGCCTGAGTAAATTGAGCGCGGAAATCGCAACCTGCGAAGCGCAACTTGACGCCATGAACCGTCGCCGCGACGATTCCAGTCAGCGGCTGGCTCGAGTGCTTGAAGAGGCGCAAACCACGCACGAACGAGTCAAAGAACTCGAACGCGAAGCCCGCAAAGTGGACGAGGGCCTTGGCCAGATGCGCCAAACCAAGCTCGATTTGGGTAGCCAAGCCGAGCATTTTACGGCTCGGCAAGAATTGCTGGCCGACGATGTCGCGCGTGGCGAAGCCGAAGTTGAAACCTTGCGCACCGAAGCGCATCGCCGCTCGTCGCGCTTGACCTCACTCAAAGAAATTGAAGAACGGTACGAAGGCTTTGCCCGCGGCACTCGTGCGGTGATGCAGCGTAGCGGCGATTTGGCTGACACCATCGCAGCTGAACAAATCGTTGGGCTGGTGGCCGATGTCGTGCGGGCACCACAATCGTTGGAAATTGCGGTTGAAGCCGCGCTCGGTGATCGCATCGGCGGGGTTTTGGTATCCGACAGCAACGTCGGCGCACAGGCGATTTCGTATCTCAAACGCACCAGCTCAGGCCGGTCGGCGTTTGTGCCAATGGCGCCGCTGGCGTCAAGCGGGTCGATGTCGGCGTCGGCTGGATATGCCGGAGGTGGCATCGAAGTAGATGACCGCACCGTGCTGTTGGCAGCGAGTGTCGCGGTTGGTGGCGAAGGCGTTCTGGGTCGCATGAGCGACCTGGTTGCATTCGCCGATGGCTTTTCTGATGTTGGGCGTCGCTTGTTTGGCAGCGCTGTGGTGGTTGAGAATCTAACGCGTGCACTTGAACTTCATGAGCGCGGTGTTCACGATGTCATCGTGACCCTCGACGGTGACATCGTCGAGCAGGGCGGGGTCGTCGCCGGTGGCTCGCGTGAATCGTCGGGCTCGGGTATTCTCGCGCAAAAACGTGAGATTCGCGACCTCGAACAAATTGTGGTGCAACTGCAAAGCGATTTGACCGAAGCCACCGCGCGCTTGGTGAACGCCAAAACTGAACTCAAACAAGTTCAAAAAGCCATTGAAGGCTTGCGTACAAGTGCGCATGAAGGCGACTTGGCCATTATGGGGTTTGAAAAAGACGCGTTGCGTTTGCGCGGTGAGCTTGAACGCATGCGTGAGCGTGCCGGCTACCTCGCGCGCGAACAACAGGAACTCGACGAGCGACTGTCGCAAGCTGGCACCGAAGCGGTGTCGTTTAATGAGCGCCGTGACGCTGCGGTGACCGCGCGCAACGAAATTGAACTTGATCAAACCGATACCCTTGAGCGCGTCACCGACGCTCGCATGCGGTTAGAAGAGCTTGTCCAAAGCCTGACTGAAGCCAAAGTGCGCGCTGCGCAACTCGGCGAGAAGCGCGCGTCGTTGGAAACCGCTGTGTACCGTTTGGAAACCTCGGCGACCGAAATTACCGCGCGGATGGGCAAGCTAGATCTTGAGACCTCCGACTCTTCGGTTAAGGCTCAAACCCTGCGCGCTGCCTGTGATGCACTCGCTGCGGACTTGGAAATCTTACGCAATCGGCGCCTTGATGAAGCCACCGCGCTTGAAACCGGCCGTCACGAATACGAACATCGCATCGCTGAAATCACCGGTATTGAAATTGCCAGCCGCGAATTGCGTAGCCGGGTAGATCGCTTATCGACCGAGCTTGGGCAGCTTGAGCTGCGCATGGGCCAAGTTGCGATGAATCAACAAGTGCTCGAAACCGGCATTGCCGATCGGTATCAAGTTGATCTGGCTGATGTTGTGCCGGACTACCATCAGCACGCGATGATCACCGATGTGGAAGAAGCGCGGCTTTCCGAGTTGCGTGACTTGCTCGATCGCATGGGCACCGACATCAATCTCACGGCGATCGACGAATTCGCTGAAGTGTCGCAGCGTTTTGACTTTTTGACTGCGCAGCGCGCCGATCTTGATCGGGCAGTTGACCAACTGCAAAAAGCCATCGACAAGATCAACAAGACCTCGCGTCGGTTGTTCAAAGAGACCTACACCGCTATCAACAACACGTTCAAAACCGTGTTCCCACGGTTGTTCCGTGGTGGCCAAGCGGCGCTGTCGCTCACCGGCGGTGAAGACGTTGACTTGCTGGAAGCCGGTATCGAGATCATGGCGCAACCGCCAGGCAAAAAGAACACCACGGTTGAGCAGCTGTCAGGTGGCGAAAAAGCGCTGACGGCGGTGGCCTTAGTGTTTTCGATTTTCCTCATCAAGCCTTCGCCGTTTTGTATCCTCGACGAAGTTGATGCGCCGCTCGATGAAGCCAACGTTGACCGCTACAATGAGATCGTCCGCGAAATGACTGACCGTTCGCAGTTCATTGTGATTACCCACAACAAGCGCACCATGGAATCGGCCGACAACTTGTACGGCGTCACCATGCAAGAGCCTGGCTGTTCGAAGCTTGTTACCGTGAATCTGAGCAAAGTCGGCAAAAGCCAAGCTGCGGCGTAAGTAGCGCAGAGATCCAGCGCGTTAGCTGTTTGCGCACAGGGGTTATGGGTGACTTGGTTGCGTCATGCGCGATGTTGGCGAAGGTGGGATTATTTCTTGTCTGCGCATATCGGGTAATCTTTGTTCGGATCAACGTAGTACGTTTTGCAACCTTCTTGCGCCAGTGATCCCAATCTCATGTGGTACGCGGTTGCGCATCCACTGCGATTGCGGTTGGCCTCGGTCACTGGTTGTACTGTTGCCGGCGCCTCGACTCGCGTCGGATAGTTTGTAGTGGATTCATCTTTTGACGACTCCGACTCCGCCACAGATTCCGATCCGTTTGCTGCGGGGGAACTAGCAACCACGAACCCTACTAACCCGAGCGCCATCACGGCAGCTGCGACCGTAGCCTTGGTACCTAGCGAAACCGTCGCAATTGCATGCATCATGGTCTAACGATAGCAGCAACGAGGACCGCACATTGGTGTTTTTGGCGGGGCCGGGCGTCGGGCTTAGGCTATCATTGCTGAGCAATGATTTGGCCGCGCGGCGGACTTTCGGACTTTCGGACTTTCGGACGGTGTGCGACGCAGAATATAGGTGACATTCCCTTGAAGTGTTTCCAGGGGTTTCGGATGAATTGGGTCTAGTGATTTCCACGCATCACACATCAATCCGGTGCCACGAGCAGTTGCAACATCGAGGCTGCACAAACGTAGGATGCCGCTCGCTCTTCCAAGATCTTGCTCATCCCGCGGCTGCGGTAGGCGGGGCGCATGACGAGCCAATCAGCCGCCAGCGATAGAAGTTGCGTGACAGGTGACAAAAGCAATCCCCGGTGGGGAATTTCGAACTACGCTCCGATGATCGGGTTGATCTTCGCGCTGTCCACGTACTGATCGAAGCGGACGATCTTGCCATCTGAAATCTCAAACACGTGGGCGACCGCTGCGCGCACGCTGTTGCCAGTAGCCTTGCCTTTGGCCACGTAAAAGCCTTGCATGACAACTTGGTGTCCGGCGTCGAGTAGTCTCTCGACTTCGATCGAGAACGACTCGAAGTCCTCTGGGATCTTTGCGAAGACGTTTTCCACGACGGCCTGCGGGCTCCGGTAAACACCGCCGTATTTGTAGCCAGCGGTTTCAGTCCAATGAATCTGCGGATGCATCGCGCCGAGCACTTTCGGGACGTCTCCGACACTAAACGCTACGTAAATACTTTTCACTAAGTCCAGGTTACTGATGGTCATTTGCTTGTCTCCAGTTCGAGGAGAGGCTTTTGCCTCCCGTGAAGTTTGCT
>JAYWHS010000289.1:0-4897 GCA_043777635.1 Kofleriaceae bacterium
CATTTTACTACGAACTAGGGATGATTGGAAATGTGGTTTTAACCGGCGAGCAGTTCGTGAAATACGGCGCCCGCATCTGCGCAAGTTTTCCAATCTTGCATCTTGGATTGCGCGAGCCCATGTGCCTGGAGCAGGTCTTCGCTATGCCGCAGCTGAAGCACATCAGCACTCTGTTTCTTGCTGGCGATTCAGGCGACCGCGAAGCCGCGCTGGTGGCCGCATGCCCATACCTTGCTAATCTGCGGATCGGCGCGCTGGGCGATCGCATTACCGCCGTAGGCATGCAGGCGCTGGCGACCGCGCCAAGTCTTACCAACGTTATTGCCATCGATATAACCAACAACCCCGGGGCACACAGCAGCGTGCGTGGACACTTGTTCACTAAGCAGATCAATGACTCAGTCTACCTGCTCGGGCCAGCAGCGATACCGTTATACAACGATGCTCTCGACCAAGCGGCCAAAGGCTATAACTGCGAAACGCCCGACTGGCCTCCGAGCTATGTCGAACTTGCGTGGACCGAGTAAGGAGGCTTATTGTGTATTCAGAAGTACTTCTCGAGATCTCAAATTCCACAGCGCTTTGCGACGCAGCTAAGCAGGCCGCGAGTTTGGCAGAGGTCACGGTTTTAAACGTCTCAAACGCTGCCGTATTTTCAACATCATTGATCCCAGCGATTGAGGAGGGCTTGCGACAGAACCCCGGACAACGAAAACGTTTTGCATTGGTCGAAGGCCGATTTCGCAACGGTGTTGGTGGATGGCGGAGGGGTCGGCAAGGTGAATACTGCGATCGCCGTGCTACCTGGCAAGCATCAGGTGAGTATTCGGCGGGATGGTGTCGTGTCACCTATGCAGTCGGTCACGATCGCAGAAGGCGATACGGCGGAGGTAACGATCGAGCTGTCTGCACCTGTCGATGTGAAACCTTCAGCCAAAGGGCACGAGGTAGGGCCGCCAAAGATCAGCGCTGGCCACGGCGCTCATACGGGGCAGTTGCCGCCGGTCCATGCACCCTCGCGCTTGTGGCCCGGTGATCCTTATTTCCGGTATTGCGAAGTGACACTCTAAGGACCCGCACGTGCACTTGTTCCAGCAATGGAGAAAGCGTGTGAAAATTTTGCCATCATCGAATCGCGATGACCATGAGCCATGGCTGTGAAGGTTCCTGTGATGACGCGTTTGGCGAGAAGTTTTTAGCGTTGGTTTCCGCAAACGGCGAGAAATCGGTACCCGCAACACCGAAGGTTTGATGGGTAGAGGCAACGAACGCGGCGGGCGCGATCACAACCAAGCCGCGCAGCAATAAACGGCCTTACTCTGTTTGGCTAGAGCGCCGCGCGTAGTGAAGCGCGCGGTGGTGCGGAGTGGCATAGACAGGTTGCCCGCGCCACTGGCGGGACCGCTGCCCATCGCTGCCCACACCCGCCGGCAAGATGCCCGCGCAAGCGCGGCGATGATGGTCGCTCGGTGGTAGTGGCATCGTTTCGGCGCCGAGGACGCGTGCTTCTTTCGACCACACGATCTGGTGGTAGTGTGCGAGTTGGAAGCGCAACTCACCGCCAACGCAGACCTCGACGCGCGCATGGCATTGCGCACCAGCCGAACCCGACGGGCAACGGCAGCTACCGGCTTGCACAGGGCGAGTCGTCGCTGCCTTACCCGCACATCGCCAACACTGGCCGCGGACGCGCTCTACACAATTCTGTATTTACTACGCAACATTCGCAGCGCGCAGCCGATGCCCTCGCCATGTCGAATTCACGAGCTAAGCAGGCTGCTGACGGCGCCGCACCCGGTAAGGCGCGTCGCTGCCGCGGCTCGGCGGAATTCGCATATATAACAGCGATTTATTGTCGTCGAGCTTACGCTTTTTGCGAGCGGCAAAATACGTTGCCTTTTTCGCCAGCGGATCGACCAGGCCTGCTAGTATTTTCCCGGTCGATGCGGCGTGCCGCTGGCCGGTCTGGGTCGGCAGCAACGCGCGCATGGCGCAATAAGGATCTGGCATGGTAGCGGTGGTAGACAATTTGATCGGCGAAGCCGTTGGCGGCTCGTATATCATTTCCAAACGTCTCGGCGAAGGCGGTATGGGCGTGGTCTACCTTGCGTCGTCGAAAATGCTGGCTGGCAAGCCCGCCGCTGTGAAAGTTTTGCTGCGCGAATGCTCTGATGATCCCGAAGCGATGTCGCGGTTCCGAGCCGAAGTGTTTGCTGCTGGCAAGATTCACGATCCCAATATTGTGAAAGTGTTTGACGCTGGCTACTTACCCGATGGCCGCATGTACATGCTGATGGAGTATTGCTCGGGCGGCTCGCTCGAAGAGTTGCTTGAGCGCAAAGGTGCGCTATCGCTCGACGAAATTGTCAACTTGCTTGGGCCGGTGGCATCGGTCCTTGACGAAGCGCACCACGACGCCAAGATCACCCATCGCGATATAAAGCCCGCTAACATTTTGCTGGTCCAGGAAGCCGGCAATGCATTGCGGTCGCGGCTCGGCGATTTTGGTATTGCCAAATTGCATTTTGACAAACTTGATACCCGCGCAGGTACCCGCAATCTGTTGGGCAGCCCGGGTTACATGGCGCCCGAACAGTGTGATCTTGCGCGCGGCTCAGGCGATGTTGATCATCGCGCCGATGTCTACGCTCTGGCCTCGGTGCTGTATCAAATGACAACTGGCCAGCGGCCGTACACTGGCAATTCGATCTATGCGTTGATCGAAAACGTCGCCAATAATCGACCGATCACACGGCCGCGCACGCTTCGACCAGATCTGCCCAAAGCTTGCGATGACGCCATCATGGACGGCTTGGCGCACAATCGCGATCTCCGTATTCAAACTGTCAAAGACTTGGCGTTACGGTTTGCAGCCGGTGTGCCAAACGGTGAGTCGCTGCTGGCTTTTGTTGCGCCTCGCTTGGTGCGCAGCAGTTTGGCCCCAACTGATAAAACTATTTCTGGCGATATTGGTGCAGCCGCGCTGCAGTGGTCCCTGGCCCACGCCGTCGACACCGCGACGGCACGTAGCAAGCGCAAGCGGCAGGGCTTCGTGATTGCATGCAGCGTGGTGTGTAGTTTAGGTCTGGGCGTCGCGGCGGGCCGTTGGAGTCGAACCGGTATTGATGCACCTAACGGCGCTACCAAAGTTGCGGCAGTTGTGCCCGCAACCATGCCCGTCGCAACGGTGGTTTCCCAACAGCCAAGCCCGGTTATCGAACCATCGCCAGCATCATCGCCAGCGGCCCCCGTGCCCGTCGCCGTGCCGCCAACACTCGGTGGGGCGGTCGTCGCGGTCGTGGTGCCCGTTGCTAGTCCGCCTGATGCACCGCCGGCCGCCGGTGGGCCTCGCGCCGCCGACGCAGCACCGCAAGCTCCATCGATTGCGGCACACGTCGACGCGCCCCTCGTTGCGGTAGCCCCACCGGCCAAGCCCGTCGCTGCGGTGCCCGTGGTTAAAATTAAAGCGGCGGCGGTACGGCCGGTTGCCGTCGCCAAGCTCGCAGGCACACTTTTGGTCCGGGTTGAACCTTTTGCTGAAGTCTCGGTCGATGGTGTGGCACGAGGCTCAGCTCCGGTACAGCTTCAACTTCCGTCGGGCCGTCACGCGATCACGTTGGTCGGGCCGAACAAGCGTCGTGAAGTTGTTGAAATTCAAATTACCGCAGGCAAAAAAGTCGTCGTGGAACGGAACTGGTGAGTATGTTGCAAGCGCAGGAGCGAATCATGAAATCGGTAGGACTAGCGGTAATCGTCGGCGTGGCGTTATGGAGCGGCACCGCACGCGCGCAACCAAGCGCCCTAGTATTTGAAGGCGATGCGACCACCCGCGACGCGACGTTAGCGGTTGCGGCCGCACGCGAAACCCTTGCGGCCGCCGCATGGAAATTTGGCGATGCAAGTTTCACCGCTAAAGAAGCCAAAGCGATCAATGCCTGCATGTCATCAGCTGCGCGTGCACCTTGCGTCAACGTAATTATCAAAAAGAAAAACGTTGCGCGGGTGGCGATTCTGTCGCTGGAAAATCATCAGACCTCGCAAGGTGAAAACGAATTAGTGGTGAGTGCGCGGCTATTGGTGCCGGCGGATAATACATTTGCGTTTGATCAACGATTTTGTTCGCGTTGCACCGACGACACCATCGCCAGTACCACCAAGGCGTTGCTGCAAAACTTGTTGGTGCAAATTGCCCAAGACCGTGGCCGCACGGTGTTGGCGGTAAATTCTGAGCCGGCGAGCGCAGGTGTGTTTGTCGACGACGAAACGGCTGGCGTAACCGATCTGAAAATAAATATTTCGCCGGGGCACCACACCGTGCGGATCGAGCGGCAAGGCTACCAAACCGAGTTGCGCAACGTGATGGGGGTTGAAGGCAAAACCATTGCGCTTCAAGTGAAACTTGTGCGCTCGGGTGCCGCGCTTACCGTGCCGTCGCCGGTGGTGGAAATCCACCCCGCCAAGCCCGCGCCGCACGTTGCGCCAACGTCGGAACTCGCCGTGCAGCCGTCGGTGCCTGAGCCCGTGCGCCCAGCGCCGCAGGCGACGCCATCGCGGCTGTGGCCGGGGGTGTTGCTTGGCAGCGGGGTAACGTTGCTCGGTGTTGGCGCGTACGATCTGTGGCGCGGTAGCGGCGATAGCGCACGGTATCATTATCCGAATGCGACGACGATTGGCGTTGGCGCGGGCATTGTTGGTGCGGGGCTAGCGGTGACGGGGATCTATTGGTGGTTGCACCGTTCAAAATCGACGACCGCACCAACCGCATACCTTGATGCGCACGGCGCCGTGCTGGGCTGGGCAGGAACTTTTTAATATGAACACGGAACAACCAAGGGGAACTACGATGCGCAAAAATCAAACAAGAGCTGGGCTGGGAATCTTCGTCGTGAGCGCGCTA
>JAYWHS010000290.1:0-4896 GCA_043777635.1 Kofleriaceae bacterium
AGGGAAATGTGATGCTAGTTGCGACAACAATGTCGCAATTTCACAAGCGGGACGTGGTTCACGAACCGAGCGCGCCGAACAACTCGGCAACGTTGTCGATTACGACATTCGGGCCACTGGCGCGCAGTTGCACAGCATCCCCGCTGCCCCAGGTGACCCCAACGGTGCGCATGCCGGCGGCGCGCCCGGTTTCGATATCAACGTCGCTGTCACCGATGAAAATGCAACTTGCGGAGCCGACCCCACATTCGGTTGCAATCTGCAATGCTACGGTTGGGTCAGGCTTTTTGGCGATGCCATCGCGTTGGCCGTAGACGGCAGCGAACCGCCAGCGTCCGAGTACTTGCTTGGTAATGGTGACCGTGAGGTCGTGCGGTTTGTTGGACAAGATAGCCAGGATGTTGTCCGGATCTCGGACAAGTTGATCGAGTTGATGGGCCAGGTCAGGATACATTGCGGTGTGGATCACCGGTGCACCGCGGTAGGCGGCCATGAACGAATCGAAGACATCAGCGATCAGTGCGGCTGCGGGTACATGGTCGGCGTGGACCTCATGTCCTAGTTCGGTGACGGCACGTACAATCAATTCGCGCGCACCGCTACCGACCCACCCCCGAGTTTGGGCGTCGGTTGGTGCAGGCAAGCCGTGCGCAACCAGCACCGCGCGCAGATGCAGTGCGATATCGGGCAACGAATCGACTAACGTGCCATCGAGGTCAAAAATATAGACGCGGCGCGGGGCGTTCACGTTCGCAAATGTAGCGTGACCTGCCCAGGTTGCTAGCCGCTGTTGCCGGCTATTCGCTGGCCGATCAGGTAGCGTTACCGCCATGCAATATCGAAATCTAGGGAATAGCGGCGTCAAAGTTTCAAGCCTGTGTTTAGGCGCGATGACGTTTGGCGAAGCTGACGAAAAATCGTTTATGCACAACGTGTCGTCGGATGTGACCACTAGCTACGCGGTACTCGACCGTGCGGTGGCTACCGGCATAAACTTCATCGACACGGCAGATGTCTACGGCCAAGATGGCCTGTCGGAACGGGTGATGGGCGACTGGATGGCGCACAGCGGCAAACGCAACGAGCTGGTCATCGCCACCAAATTTCGCTTCACAATGCCGGGCCAAGGCGACGCCAACAAGAGTGGCGCATCGCGCTATCGCATCATCAAGTGCGTCGAGGACAGCTTGCGGCGGCTCAAGACCGACCGTATCGACCTGTACCAAATTCACATGCAGGACATCACCACCCCCGAGGAAGAAACCTTGCGGGCCTTCGATGTTCTGATCAGCGCCGGTAAGATTTTGTACATCGGTTGTTCAAATTATGCCGCGTATCGATTGGCTGATGCTTTGTGGATTAGCCGGGTCAACAGTTTTGCAAAATTCATCACGCTGCAGGCGCAATACAGCTTAGTGGTCCGCGATCTGGAACGCGAACATGTGCCGCTGTGCCGCACGCATCACCTAGGTATTTTGCCGTGGTCACCGCTGGCGGGTGGCTTTTTGTCGGGCAAATATCGCCAAGGCGAAGCACCACCAAGTGGTACCCGGATGGCGCAATGGAAATCGCGCTGGGCTGGCTTTGATAACGAACGCAATTGGAAAATTTTGGCGGCCGTTGACGTGGTGGCCAAAGAAGTCGAGGCCTCGGCCTCGCAAGTTGCACTGGCTTGGCTGCTATCGAAGCCAACCGTATCGAGCGTGATCTTCGGCGCCCGCGATGTGGCGCAGCTCGACGATAATGTGGCAGCGGTAGACTTGAAGCTGTCTGTGGAGCAACTCAAAGCCTTGGATGATGCTAGTGCGTTTGATGTTGGCTATCCGTATCAGTTTATTGGCCAAATTCAAGAACGCTGGTGAGCCGGCGCTGAACCGACAACGCGAGTAACGTGCGCACATCACACCAAATAGTCGATGCAGCGTGCGTAATCGATCGGTGTACCGGTCCATTTGGAGGCGTTGGTGTTGGCGGTTATGGCGAGCTCCTCTTGGGCAACGTGTAGCGCTGCAAGGCCACCTTGCTGGCCAACGCTGGGGCGGGCGGGCTGTACTTCGATGACACGGTTGCGGTGATCGAAAAAATTCCATCCACCAGCACCGTTGGCTTCGACCCGGCTGCCACCCTCGTGCAACAGCGTGTGATGGGCACTGCATAACAACATGAGATTTGACAGCGCGGTTTCGCCACCGTTGGCCCAGTGCTCGATGTGATGACCGTGGACATAGCGGCTGTGGGTGCAACCCGGGAAACGGCATGTGCGATCGCGCAGCAACAAGGCCCGCTTGATTGCGGCTGGAATCGTCCGAGTTTTGCGGCCGACCGACAGCGGCACGCCTAACGCGTCGACGTGAGCAATCACCACGCCAGCATCGCAGCAAAATCGTTTCGCAGTTGTCGTCGCGATAATTTCGCCGGTGGCCATCATGGCGAGATCCTGCGGTTCCGCGGAACCGTGCAGACCGGCGTGCGGAACGGTGATGATGATTTCGATCGGCGAGCGCTGAGGTCGGTCACCCCGTATACGATCCTGAATAATCTGCATGAACGCATCGGCACGCTGCCTGCCACGATCGGCTGACGAAGGAGCTTTTGCGGCAGGCGGTCTATCGGGCAAATGTTCCGCGGGAGTCTGTCCTTCAGGAGTCGGTTCCGCTCTCGATGTGGAAATTGCAGCGTTGAGAGCAGTCCAAACGATCGCCGCTTCATCGCTAGCAAGTACAACCTCAAACTTCACCATCCCGTTGTCGAGGCTTCGCCGCGTCACCGTGCGCTGCGCTGCGATGTGTGCAGCAACGTCCGCGCCGATCATCTCTCCAGCGGCCACCCCACGTTCTTGATCATACGCCTGCACATGTTCGTACGAACGACACAAGGTATCGAGCTGCGACGCCGGCATGCGTTTAGCGTACTCGACGCAAAGAGCCTCTTTTTCAGCCGTCGCCACTCGCGTAATCGCCCGGGCTTGCGAATACGACATCGCACCACGTCGCAATTCCTCATCGACCAGCGGCAGTTCCGCCAACTTCCGTGCCACTCGCACCCGTTCGCGTGCTGTGCGCAAATCCCAGCCAACCCGCCACGCCAACCAATGTGCACACGACAGCGCGCCTTGCACATACCAGCCCGACGCAAGATCAAATTCACGAATTGCCGTTAACAACCGATGCATTGCAGCGTCGATATGCGCTGACATTTCAGCGATTTGATTACCCAGCGCATCGACATCGATGGCCACCTTCACCTCTGCACCGTGTTGCATAAAAACACTCTATCACCTGTTTTTTCGACGCTACCGCTGGCTCATTGCGCTGCGAAACACCACTGCAACGAAAAAAGTCCGCCAACCCAGCCCATCGCCCCGTGTCGCTCATCTCACCGCCTTGCACGATCGTTTCACCAGCTACACGTAGGCACTGCAATTCTTCTTCAAAAAAACACGTCAACACAAATCGAAAACAACTTCTCCTGTTTTGTCAAAATAACTAAGTCCGAAAAACTGGACGTGCACCGTGCTCGCCACTGATGCTCCGATCCCAATCACCGCATTCGCATCGACACTATCGCCAATTCAAGTTTGGCGTGTAACGCTGCCCGTCCCGTCGGTCGCTCACGTAACCACCACGCCACCCCCTCGCTATCAATCCCACATCCACCCGCGACGCGACGGCGGCGCATCGGGCTACGCGCGAGCACCAACCTACGCGGCCGCGCGGCCAGCCGCAGTGCACTCGTTCAACCTCCAAGTCGCTCCCTCCGGAGCCTCTGTGAGCCGACCGTTCAACGTCACAGTGCTATTGCAGGCCACGCACTACCGTCTACGTGCAATCTCCTTCGCCACCCGCACACCGCTGATCGCTGCAGCCAACGCACTTTGGCCCGGGAATACCGAATCACCGACGAGCCAGACATTTTTGGCGGCTTGCACCAAGCCCATGCCGCGATAGTTTTGCAGGCCCGCGATACGCGGAGCGCCGCCGACTGCGCCACCCGGCCGTCCCACGAATCGCGCAAACGTGCGCGCCGAGCCAGTCATCTCATGCACGATACCCGCCGCCCATTCAGGCGCACCTGCGGCCAGCGTGGCCCGCATCGCCTGTTGTACCGTGGCCGTATATTCTGCGACATCGGTCGTAGGATCTTGCAGCGTTGCCAGCGGAATATGAGTTGAGATGGTCAGGGTGCGATGCCCGGTCGGTGCTCGCTCAGTTTCGCGGGCGCTGCTGATCGAAACAAAAATATGATTACCGTCGATGAAAGGCTTAGCTGCATCGGCGATTACTTCAATGTGATGCGCTTCTTCGCTGGCATTGTCCGGACTTCGGACAACCAGATACAACATCGCAGCGCTGTAGCCCGTGGCCAATTTTTCGCGCATGTGAGTCAGGCGGGCCGGCTCGCGGTAGGTTTCGCCCAGCATAGCCGGCAGCACGCCAGGGTGCAGGTTGGCGATGACATGGCGAGTGTGCAACGTGCCGCGCCGAGTGGTGACCTGCCAGGTACCGTCGGTGTTACGCGTGATATTTTTGACTCGGGTGCTGAGCTGGATATCGGCACCGAGCTTTGCCGCAGCGTCAGCTAAGCCCTGCGCCAAGGTGCCAACGCCGCCGGCAAGGTGCGCACTGCCGCGATAGTAATAATCCATCGCTGCAAAGGCCAACGGTGCTTCAGCGACAGCGCTGGCGCACTGCACGGTTATTTGGCACAGCGCATCGAGATACGTCACCAGCGGTGTGAAGTTGGCTAGGCCAAAACTTCGTAACACTGCGCCCATCGAGCGGCCGACGTACGGCACCAGGCCGAGGTAACCAGGTAAACGGCGCAGGTGCCCCGGGATTTGCCCCAGCTTCACCGGTGGCAGCCGATCGGGTTGGTCGAGCAACGCCCACATCACGC
>JAYWHS010000291.1:0-4893 GCA_043777635.1 Kofleriaceae bacterium
ACGCTGAAATTCGCTTTGTCGGAACCAGCCGCGGCATAGAAGCCCGGGTGCTGCCGCAGCTTGGCTGGGACCACGACTTCATTGAGGTGTCCGGCCTCAAAACTGTGGGCGTCATGGGTTTGTTACGCGGCATGTTGCGCTTGCCCAAAGCGCTGTGGCAGGCCCGTCGCGTGGTCAAACGCTTCAAGCCCGATGCAGTAGTTGGGGTCGGTGGCTATGCCTCGGGGCCCGTGGTGTTGATGGCACGACTGCGAGGCGTGAGAACCGCGATATGTGAGCAAAATTCAATTCCAGGGCTTACCAACAAGATCCTCGGCAAACTGGTGCAGCGGGTATTTTTGGCCTTTGACGTGACTCGACCTTTTTTTAAAGCCAAGAAGATTGCACTAGTGGGCACGCCTATTCGCGTAGCAATGTTGCAACGTTTGCTAGCAACCACGTCGGCGGCGGCCGGTGCAACCGCAGGCCAGGGGGGCGACCAGTCCACCACCAAGCCAGCGTTACGCATCTTTATCTGCGGCGGTTCGCTGGGCGCCGTGAAGCTCAACGAAATCGCCTCCGAGGCCATGATTTACTTGTCCGAGAACCGGACGATTCATGTTGTTCATCAAACTGGCAAACAAGGCCTGGCCGAAACCCACGCGCGCTACCAAACTGCCGGCCTTGGGCCTGATCGTGTCGAATGTCGGGAGTTCATTGATGACATGGCGGCGCAGTACGCTGCCGCTGACATCATTATTGCGCGCGCGGGTGCGGCTACCGTCGCTGAGCTAGCGATCGCTGGCAAGCCGGCGATCTTTGTCCCGTACCCATTTGCCGCCGACAATCACCAAGAGCTTAACGCCAAAGAAATTGTTGACGGTGGCGGTGCTAAGATGTTCCGTCAAGCCGACCTCACTGGTGATATTCTACGCGGCGCAATTCTCGAAATCGTCGACGACGCGGCGGTGCAAAAGCGTATGGCCGCAAGCATGGCAGAATTTGCCAAGCCTGATGCGGGCCGCGCCGTCGCACAGTGGTGCGCAGGTCAGTCATAAAAAATGCCCGTGCTACCGTCGAGGATCTAGCGCCGCAGAAAAGTAAGTGCGCTATCGGTGCGTACCCATCGCGGATTTTTTCAGTCGGTGAACACTGATCGTGAAAAATACGATCTTTGTTGGTTTTTGATTAGTGCGAATGTTGCACACGTTACTGTACATTCTATGTACAAATGTCCGAGTTAGAAAATCCTAGCTTCACCACCGTGGCAGCATTTTGCCGCACATTTGAAGCCGGTAGCTTCACCGCAGCAGCAAGGGCGCTGGGCGTTGCACCGCAATCAACCGCTCGCGCCGTGGCACGACTTGAAAAGCACCTCGGCGTAGCGTTATTTCGTCGCACCACGCGCACGCTGCAGCCCACCGATGAAGCCCGCGCGTATTATCGAACCTGCAGCCACGCCATCGAATTGCTGCGCGGCTCAGCGCAAAGTTTGGCATCAGCCCGCGCGATTACCCGAGGCCGCGTGCGCATCTGCGTGCCGACCAGCTACGCCCACCATGCCCTGCTACCGGCACTGGCTCCATTTCATCGACGTTATCCACAGGTAACGCTCGAACTCCAGCTTTGCAATCGAACCAGCGAGTTTGTAGCCAACGGCTATGACCTTGCCATTGGCTTCGCTCCGGTTGCAGATTCATCGCTAACATCCCGTAAACTTGGAGATTTTTCGCTGGGAGTGTTCGCCAGCCCAGACTACCTTGCGACTGCCGGCACGCCCAAACATCCTCATCAGCTCAGCTCTCACGGCTGCATTGGGTCCTTGTTAGCACCCAACGGCCGAGTGCTACCGTGGCTGTTTGCAAGCGCTCCGCTGCAGTATGAACCAATATGTAAGTACCTAGTATCAGACGATTATTTAGGAACATTTACGTTGGCGATAGCAGGCTTGGGGTTGGCTCAATTGCCTCACTACGTTGCCGCCGACGCAGTGGCCCAAGGCGACCTAATGGAGGTCTTGACCCCTTTTGCAGGTCGTAGCCGCAAGATGGTGCTGCTGGTGCCCCGCGATACCCGGCCAAGCCGAGCAGTGAAGGCCATGATCGATTTCATCATCGAAAGTGCGATTAAACAGAAATCTAAACGACCTCGCAAAACCCGTTAGTAGCTAGATTGCGGGTCACTCATTTACGTGAACAAGCCGTCAACAACTTGGTCAAGTTTGGCAAACTCAAACGGCTTATCAATGTGTGCATCGGCACCATACAGCGATGAGGTTGCGTCGGTGACCGCTGGCCCGATCGCCGAGACAATCACAATCTTAATAGCAGCCGTCACGGGATCTTGTTTAAGCGCGCGCGCCACTTCCCAGCCGCTCTTACCCGGCATCATGACGTCGAGCAAAATCGCGTCTGGGCGTTCTCGCTTCGCGGTTTCAATTGCTTGATGACCATCGGTCGCCACCAAAGTTCGATAACCACGTTTTTCTAACCGCGTTCGAAGCAACAAAACGATCTCCGGATCATCGTCGACCACCAAGATTGTACGTTTCGATGCATTAGCCATTGGTCAAGGCTAGGCGTCCGCGCAGTGAAGGTCAATCCCACCCTGCAAGCAAAGCGAATTTACGCTTTATCTTCGGAAACGCGATGGAGCAGTGGCAACAATACCAATGCAATCTCGATATGTACGACTAGAAATTTCGCCACCTCGAGTATGAAAAAATCGATCAAGTTTGCGACTACTTCGATGGATTTGGCGACGCAACCATCCGCAGCAGCACGCCATCCAAGCTCTTGCGCGTGATCTCCGCGCACTGTCATTGCAGTAATTCATTTACACGTCCTAAACGCCCAACCGGTGGCGCATGTTACAACTCGCCATGGCCGCCCGCCGCGTGTGGATCCCCTTTGCGATCGTCGTAGTAATCGCGATTGCTGGGTTCATGCTCGTCGGTGACATCCATAAAGTGATCGATGGCGTGGCCAATTTTCAATGGTGGGCCTTCGCTGCAGCGCTAGGTTTGGCGTTGGCCAACTACGCGATCCGTTTCGTGCGCTGGCATTACTACTTGCACCACCAAGGTGTCCGCGTGCCCATGGCATCAAGCGCATTGGTCTTTGGCGCGGGCTTGTCTCTTTCGATCACGCCTGGCAAATTGGGTGAACTGGTCAAGAGCTACCTGCTCCATGAAATGCACGATGTGCCCATCGAAAAAACTGCGCCCATCGTGGTTGCCGAGCGAGTCAGCGATCTCATCGCGTTGTTATGCGTGGCCATCATTGGCGTCGCGGTGTATGGCGTGGCAGGCACGTTGGTACTCAGCGCTACAGCGGTCATTATTATAGGGTTGGTCCTGTTAGCATGGCCACGACCGACGCTTTGGCTCATTGACCTCGTCACCCGTCCCACGAGATTGGCCCGGTTTCGTGAGCCACTCAAGCGGATGTACAGCGGCCTTGCGGCCTTGTGCCGACCCAAACCTTTACTCATTGCCACTGCACTCGCCACACCAGCTTGGCTATGTGAATGCGTTGGTTTTGCACTGATTATTAATGCATTCCCACATCCACCCATTTCAACTGGGCTAGCCACGGTGATTTATGCTGGCACTACGATCGCTGGCGCCTTGTCATTTTTGCCGGGCGGCTTGGGTGTCACCGAGGCTGGAATGACCTACCTGCTTGCCCAGGGTGCAGCCCACTTGGACTCTCAAACCGCCCTAGCAGCGACCTTACTCACACGGTTGGCGACGTTATGGTTCGCAGTCGTGCTCGGCGTTGCCATGTTGGCGCTGACCCGCCGGCGGATTGTGCGGCTAAAGGCGGCCCGCACCAATCAATCCGCTCCCAATGTCGCGCCACTGCCGAGCTAGCGCTATACTTCCGGCATGTCCGTCGGTGTTGATTTTGATTTTGCGCGGTGGATCGCTGAGCGGCGCGGTACAGTGGAGCGCCAAGCCCGCGAAGGTGTTGCCTACGCGTTCATTGGCGAACGTAAGTTTCGCCGAACCTTAGCCTCGACGCGCCCAGTAATGATCGCGCTCGAAGCAACCACCCGCACCTGGCGTGACAACGCGCGCGAAGAGCTGCTCGCCAATACCAAAGTCAGCGAAAGCCAATATCCGCGCGTGTATCACGCTGCGCGCCAAGCCGGCGCTGCGTTGCGAGTGAAGATCCCAACGATCTTTGCAACCACGTCGCCTACCATCGGCATTCAAGCACTCGGCATGGAAGACGCACCGTACTTGGTCGTCAACACCACGCTAGCCGAGCATCTCGATGAGCCATCGCTAATTGCCGCTATGGGCCACGCGTTGGGTCATATTCAAAACGGCCACGTTTTATACGCCACGGCGCTGCATTACCTGACCCATTCGGCCGCATTTTTTGTGCGCTGGGCCGTGCAACCGGCGATCGTAACGTTGCAAGCTTGGTCGCGTCGCGCCGAAGTTACCTGCGACCGCGCAGCGTTGCTTGCCGTCAAGAATCTTGACCAAGCGTTGATGGGCATCGCTTCGGTTGCCATTGGCCCGGAAAAAATTGCCACGTTTGATGCCGCAGCTTTCGTGCGTGATTTACCGGACCCGACGGTGGCGCATAAAGGCGTCGGCAAGTTTGCCGAACTATTTCGCAGTAACCCGTACATTGCGAAGCGCGTGCAAGCACTGCGCTGGTTCGCCGACTCGGCATACTTTGCCATCGCCCAAGGCCAAGACGCCACCGGCAAGCTTTCAGCCATTGATGTAGACAAAAAAGTCGCTGACTTGATCAGCGTTTTTTAGCGGTAAAGGCTCTTATGATTCTGCTCGATCACCACAAGCATGCCAAACGCGAAATCATCGCCCGCTTTCAACAATTGGCTGAAGTCGCCGACTCGGTCGGGATGGTCACCTTGGCTCGCGATATTCGCACC
>JAYWHS010000292.1:0-4893 GCA_043777635.1 Kofleriaceae bacterium
CGTCGACCCGTGACATCGTATTTGTGCGCGGTGCAACCGAAGGCATCAACTTGGTGGCGCAAAGTTGGGGCCGTGCCAACATCAGCGCAGGCGATGAAATTGTCGTCACCCACCTCGAACACCACGCCAACATCGTGCCATGGCAAATGTTGTGCGCTGAAAAAGGCGCGCGCTTACGAGTTGCGCCGGTTGATGATTCGGGGCAAATCCTCCTCGACGAATACGCCAAACTGTTAGGGCCTCGCACCAAGTTGGTGGCGCTAACGCAAGTCTCGAATGCGCTTGGCACCATCACGCCAGCCAACGCGATGGTTGCGATGGCCAAAGCGGCCGGGGCACGCGTGCTGGTCGATGGCGCGCAAGCGGTTTCGCATATGCGCGTCGATGTCACGGCGTTGCAGTGTGACTTCTATGTTTTTTCGGGCCACAAAGTCTTCGCTCCAACCGGTATCGGCGTGGTGTATGCGCCGGCCGCGCTGCTGGATGCAACGCCACCATGGCAAGGTGGTGGCAACATGATCGCCGACGTCACGTTTGAGCGTACGGTGTTTCAACCAGCGCCAGCGCGGTTCGAGGCTGGTACTGGCAATATTGCTGATGCGGTTGGCCTGGGAGCAGCGCTTGATTGGCTAACGCGGGTCGGCATTGATCGCGTCAGTGCGTACGAACACGAACTGCTCGACTACGGCACCGCGCGCTTGGCTACAGTGCCAGGGCTCACGATGATCGGCACAGCCGCGGCCAAAGCCGGGGTGATGTCATTTGTATTGGCGGGTCGCAACACTGTAGAAATGAGCGGCCTGCTCGACAAAGAAGGCATCGCGGTGCGCTCAGGCCACCATTGCGCTCAGCCAATTCTTCGTCGCATGGGTGTCGAAGCCACGGTGCGGGCATCGCTGGCGCCGTACAATACTCACGATGATATCGATGCGCTGGTTGAAGCGCTGTGTCGTTTGCAAGCTGGTCGCTAAGCTGCTCGCATGACTCGCGAGATCGATCAGCCTGCGTCGTTCGCGCAAGAACCGTTCGCGCAAGTAGATTTGCAGCAAGCCCTGGGCGCGCTCAGTTCGACGATTGGTAAATGCGAGAAGAATCGACCAACGTTGAAGTCAGGTTCGTCGCAACACACGCTGCTAACCCGCCGGATCAAAGCACTGTACATCGCGGTAGTGTTGATCAAGCGGGAATTACAATAGGCATTAAAAATCGTAGATGTCGTTGCCACTCAACACGTAAAAATTCACCTGTTGATTTGGTGGCCACGCCAGCGGTCTGGCTAGCTCATTAGCCACAGCCCGGCTGGGCTACGTGGTTGAAGTTCCACAGCAGCGCGCTGGCACAAAATGTGTATTTACCACGCCCATGATCAACCAGAGCCTCGCTACCGTTATGTTTTCGTCCTTGGTCGCATTGGCTGCGGCAGTTGGCGGTTGCACCAGCAACGACGCTGGCCTTACCGAACTCGATTTGATGGGCGATGGCCTTGATGGCAAGGAAGACTCGGCCACTGCAGGCATCAAGGAAAATACATTCGACGCATTTGGCGTGCTCAACACCGTAGCGACCCTTGATGCCGCTACGTTGAAGAGCAACGTCGGCTTGACTGCGGCGGCATCAAAACGCATCCAAGCTGCACAAGTTGGCCGCGATAAAAAGTTTGGCACCTGGGACGATCAACCGTTCATCACGGTGAAACTGATGTCGGCGGTGGGCAAATTGACTGATGCCGATGTGATCAAGTTGCGCGACTATGCCCGCGCCAACAATCTGGTGCCGACCAGCGCATTGCGCGGCCCAATCGTCGATGAAGACGGGGTTTTGGCGTCGAAGCTCAATGGCAAAATGAAAGCAGCCGGCCTACCGATCTTTTGGACGTACATGTACTTGTTCAGCGGCAAAGCCGGGCGAGCGCAGCAACGTTATTTCTCGATGCTGGCTGACCGCGCTTCCGAAAAAGATATCAATGTGTATGTCGCTACTGGCCCAGGCATCGACGCTGAAACCAAAGATGGTAAATACACCTTGTGCTACCAAGGAGCCAAAGCCGAGGTTGCCGACACGGTATCGCTCGGCGTCGACGGTTGGTGGAGCGAACAGCTCGGCGTTTATGGTAGCCGCATCGGGACCGAAAAGTGGGTCTACGAAGACACTACCGAGCAAGACTTGATGGAGCTAATGGCGGACAACGAAAAAGCGGTGTGGAATAATTTTGACATCGCGGGCACCAAAGTGCTGTTGGCGAGTGACTACACCGACGGTGGCGACTCGATTACATTGGACACCATTGATAAATGCAACTAGCACGGTGACCCACGCATCCATCGCGGCCGGGTTAATGCGCGATCGAAATTGATTTTTTTCGCGTGTACATGTGCGTGTCGGCATCGACGAGCAATTGTTGCAAACTGCGTTGGCTAGGGCCGTGTGACGTCGAAGTTCCGATGGTGACGGTGATTGGTAGTTCGGCATCGACCGAGGCGCGGCGCAACGTAGCGTGAATCCGCTCGGTCAGCCGCTCGGCCGTGGCTTCGTTGACCTTTACCGCAAACACCGCGAACTCATCTCCGCCAATACGACCGATGAGATCGCTGTCGCGGAAACATTCGCGCAGCGTAGTCGCTACTAACTGCAAGGCACGATCACCTTGCGCGTGGCCTAGTTCATCGTTGACGCGTTTCATATTGTCGAGGTCAATAAAGAAGGTGGTGCTGGCGGCGTTGTCTAACGTGGCATGCAAGGCAGCTTCGGCGAGTTCGAAAAATCCACGGCGGTTGAGTAGTTTGGTCAAGCCATCGCCGTAGGCCAATTTGCGCAGCTGCGCGGTGTTTTGAGCTGAGTCAGTGATATCGCGAAACGTTAGCAGCACGCCAACTTCGGGAATAGGCGAGGCGGTGATGCTGACGCAACGTCGCCGCGGCCGACCATCGACAACGTCTGGTTGCGCAGCTAGCCAAACCTGTTGGGTCGGCTCGACGCCCGCAGCAAGTCCACGAGTAAGTGGATCTTCGTCGGACGCTAGCGCTTGTCCGCCTTCATGTTGCAGGCCAAGTGCGTCACGCACCTCAGCCCACCGTGTCACACCCGGACTGATGTTGAAAGGGGCGAACATCTGAATGGCCGCGTCGTTACATAACAAGACTTGGCCGTTGCGTTGATCGATGGCGACTACCGCTTCAGGCACGCTGCGTAGCACCGCATCGAGTAGCGACCGCCGCCGTTCGTTTTCGTGCAGGGTAATCCGTAGTTCTAGTTCGACTACGGCCCAGGCGGCCAGGTCATGCAAGACTTGAAGATCGCGTTCTTGCCACAAGCGTGGTTCGTGGTCGATGGCGCAAAACGCGCCGAGCACTAACCCGTTGCTCAACATCAGGGGCACGCCGCAATACGCGCTGATGCGTAACTCGATTACCGACGGCGATTCGGCGTAGCGTGAATCAATGTGGGTATTGGCAATCACTACGTCGGCGCGGTTGTGTACGGTTGCCTGGCATAGCGAGTGAGACAGCGGAGTTTCGCGAATTGCCCAACCGGTTTCGGCGTCAGCGTCGGAGCCGGACGCGCCGTGGAACACTTGGCGATGTCGGTCAACTAAGCTGACCATGGCGATGGGCACACCTAGAATCTGCGTGGCCAAGCGCGCGAGTCGCCGCATGGCTGGATTTTCGGGACCATCAAGTAGGCCCGTCGCTACCAATGCTGCGATCCGTGCAGGATCTTCAAGGGCGTTGTCAGCCATCGCACTACCATGGCGCGTTTCACGGGCGCTGACCAGCTTCAAATGGCCGTTACCGAGGTAGCGCTGGGGCTGCGCGGCAGGCGGCTGCGAAATTGTCCTATATCGACCGAAATGACTGGGGCTAGCTGACTAAGCTACAACGGCATGTTGGTAGCTTGATCGAGCATGTCGTTACTTGCCGTTTGGTAACGCCAGCGCTGCGGCCAGGTTGGTGAACATGGCCGGCCATTGTGCATTCCAGAATTTCCAATCGTGGCCGCCTGCCAGCGGCGTCACAAATTCAACTTTGATAGCGGGCTTGCCAGCTAGCGCATCGCGCAGTGCATCGAGTTGATTCGGCATCACAACGTTGTCTTTGCCACTATGTGCGATGAACAACGCAGTGCCGTCGAGCTTGGCTAAGCGTGCCGGCGTGATGCAATTGTCGAGCTCCCACCGCGCCGTGTTCTTATCGCGTGGGCCGTAAATGACCGCGTGAATCTTGTACTCGCCGTCTTTGGGGGCAAGGCGCATCAAATCAAAGGTGCCCGAGGCACTGCCAGCAAAGGCAAATTCTGGATACGCTTCGGCCAACAACACGGCACCACGGCCACCGGTCGAGTACCCGATCACGGCTGTGTGGGCTCGGTCTGATAGCACGGCGTAGTTGGCTCGGACATACGGCAAAATCACTTCGCCGACCCAGCGGGTGCCGGGAATGACACTCCAGGCTCTTTTGCTTTCAGGGTAAAATGCAGTTTCATAAATGGTTTTGCCCATGGCTGGCACTGCAAGTACGACGCCGTAATGGTCGGCCCATTGCGCTAGGTCACCTTTGTCGCGGAACATTTCAGGAGTGTGATTCCATCCGTGTAACGCGATGACCAGTGGAAACTTTTTGGTCGTGCTGTAACCCACAGGTGTGTACACCAGCATGGGTGCAGTCGTGGTTTTGTCGTCGATCGTGCCCGTGACCTTGACGGCCGCCGACCATTGGCCACCGGTTGCGGTTGGCCTCAGCGGGGCGGGTGTACGGCTCGGTGCGTCGGCTGGTTTGATCGGCGTCGATGGTGTACTTTTTGATTTGGCGTGCGCCGGTGCCGCGAGAGTTAGCGCAGTCACTAACGCGAGTAGGCCAGTGGTACGTGCAAAAATAGATGAGCGTTGCATACGCTATT
>JAYWHS010000293.1:0-4892 GCA_043777635.1 Kofleriaceae bacterium
ACCTCATGGCCGAAGACACCTTTCCACGTTGGACCAGCGCCCGCCCCGCCGTCGATGGAGTGACAACCAGCGCAGCCTTTCGCCTTGTACAATTGCTCACCCAGCGCTGGGCCCGACAAACTGTTTTGTAGAGCTGATTTGTCGGCGAGGTAGCGCTCGTAGCCACCTGGTTCATGCACGATAACCCTGCGGCTCATTTGCGAGTGGCGTTGACCACAGTACTCGGTGCAATACATGCGGTAGACGCCAGGCTTGGTGGCATGGAACCACGCATACGTGTAGCGACGTGGCACCAAGTCTTGTTTGACCCGCATTACCGGTACGAAAAAGCTGTGCAAAACATCGCGCGCTGTCATCACCATGCGCACATCGGTATCGACCGGGACATGCAAATTTTCGTCGGTGACGCCGTTGGCGTGCTTGAACTCCCATTGCCAACGCCAAGCTTGCACTTGAACTTCAACTGCTTTGGTCGGCGCGGTTTGTAGCGTTAGATAGCTACGCCAGCCGTAGATAAAGAGAAACACGCAGATGATGGTCGGAATGACGGTCCAGGTAATTTCCATCGCGTCGTTGTGGGCCGACGATGGCATGGCCTTGTGACCCGGCCGATGGCGGTACTTGATCACCATGCCGATGACCGCAGCCGCAATTGCAAAAAAGAAGAAGAACGATAAGCCGAGGACTGCGTAGAACATTACGTCAGAACCATCGGCCGCGGCGTTAACCGCTTTGGGCATCCAGAAGTTGCTTGATGTCTCCCATGGCTTTTCAGCGAGTAGGTCAAACCACATTTTGGGAGCTGTCGGTGCAGCCGCGACAGGTGCGGCCGTCGGCACGATCGCGGGGACAGGCACCACCACCGCTGGGGCAACCGCTGCTGGAGCTGTGCCTGGTGCTGGCGCGGTCACTGCGGTTGGCGATGGATCCGCAGCTGGCGCTGTAACCGCCGCTGGCGCTGCTGGCGTCGTTGCCGCTGGCTGAGCCAACGACGTTGCCGCCGTTAACACCACGCCGAGGGCGCCGAGCGCTGCAAACGTAAATGTTACTTTTCGGATTAACTTATTCATGGCCGAATCACTCCAGGTTCACGATTGCGGCGAAGGACATACCGCAAACCGAAGGCAGAAAGCATGAGCACCAAAAAACCTATGGCACCCAAACGCAACGCAGTTACACCTGCGCGTGAATAATTATTGGCATCAGGATCATAGTGGTAACAGCGATTCATGAACCCCACCGCCGTCGCAGGATTGTTCACGCCAGCACCGAGGATCGACTCGCGCAACACGTCGTCGGTAAATTGATTGCCGTATACATAACGAGTCACGGTGCCTTTGGCGGAAGTAAAGATCAGGGCGGCTGGGTGAGCCCATTCAGCACGCTCTTTGATATATACGTAGCGAAATCCTACGGCATCGGCAACGCGCTTTATTGCCGCATCTCCGCCCGCACCGTCGGTCAGATCGGCCGATTCAGGATCCACCGCAGTCAAAAATGTCCAACCGTTGCGGACGTTGGCCTGCATGGCTTGCGGCAAACGCGCGATGTATTTGTCACGGGTATCGTTGGTTTTAGCCAAGGTCTGCCGAGGTTCGAGCACCAGCGTGACAATGCGATATTGTTGGCCGGCTACAAAAACGACCGACTTGGACGCATCAACTGCACCGACGATGACAGCTTGAGCTGCGGTCAGCGCACGAGCCTCGGCAGCAACTGGCATTGCTGCGGTCAACCCATTGAGCTGTTGACTGCACAGCATCGGGCAATCGGTGTAGTTGAAAGTCAAAATTGTTGGCAAGTCGCCAGCGATGACTTGGCCCAACGTCACCACAACACCGGTTTGGTCGCGGAATTTGGCATCGAGCGGCAGCTGCGCGCCGAGCTTTTCTTCTACCGTGACGCCGTTGGCCTTGTAGGTCGGCGGCGGTGGCGGCACAAAATTTTCCGAGGCTACATCGTTGCTGCCGTTGTTACTGCCAGTCGCTTGACCCGCATCGTTGCCGCCGGCAGGTTGCCCAGCCAACGCTTGCGTTGATGTTGCCAGCATAAGAACTGCTAACAAACCAACGCCCAGATATGACGAATTAGCGACCATTACCTGGGGTGGTTGGAGCTACGGCGGGCGCTGCTGGAGCGGTCGGCGATGCCGGAGTCAAAGTTGCCGGAGCCGGACCTGGTGCAGTCGGGGCGGCTGGTACCGGGGCGGCTGGCACTGTTGGGGTCAACGTCGTGCCGAGCGGCTTTGGTCGCCCGAAGATCGGCGCGACCGTTGGCTTTTTAGTCGCCGGGTCGATACCTGGCACCAAATTGGCTGGGTCTTTTTTGGCGTCAGCCGCAACCAGCTCCATCGCTAGCGCGATCGGCACTTGATGGGAACTCTTCGGGTTATCCGGCGAGCCCATCTTGTTGACGTATTCGGAGATGTTATTCAATTGCGCCGCCTTGAGCGATAGCGCTGGCGATTCTTGGCCACCATAATCGGCCATGGTTGTGATCTCAGCCGAATCGTTCACGTAGTACGCTTGCAGCAACGCAATGGAAACGTAGACCAGCGCAGATGCGCAGACACCTACGGTCGCGATTGCAAGCGTATTCATTTTGTCAGAATTGCGTGGAGCACCGGACATAAAATTCCTTTGCCTCTAGTAGTTTTCGAAGGCCAAGCTGGCAGGCAGCGTTGGGTCTTTAACAGGGATTAAGTTGCCATGTAGCGCTTTGCCCAAGCCGATCAGGAACACGCCAAACAGCGCAATCCAAATAGTGACATCAACTGGCGTAAAGCCAATTTGATATTGATGCAAATTGCCAGCGAGTGGACCTTCAACGAACTTCTTGCCGTTTTCCAAGAACGTGTAGCTCCAGGTGTAGTTCGGCATGATGTTCCAATACAGATCGACCCAGTGGAACAGCAATTGCCACACGGCGAAGAAGGCCAACGTTGGGCCAATGCGTTTAGTCCAGCGCGACAGCAAGAATACAAACGGAAATGCCCAATGACCAAACATTAACGCGATGGTCCACGGCTGCCATTCGGTGAACATCCGATATTTGTAGAACACGGTTTCTTCCGGCATGTTGGCGTACCAAATCAACATGAATTGGGAGAACGCGGTGTAGGCCCAGAAGAACGTCCACGCGAACAGCCATTTGCCCATGTCGTGATAGTGCTCGGTGGTGATCGACCGGGTCAAACGGCCGGAGCGCTGCACAATCATACTAAAGAGAATGAGAAAACCGAACGACGCGATCATCGCGCCACCGAAGAAGTTCACCGGGACGATGGTCGAGTACCACTTTGGAGCGAACGACATCACAACGTCGAACGACAAGAAGATGGTGGTCAACGCGTAGGCAATAATGCCCGGGCCGGCTGCGATGCGCAGCGTTTCGGAAATTTTAGGGTCGCCAGTTTCGTCTTGCTTGCGCGATTTGCCAACGAAGTAGCGCGACAAGCCAATGTAGACCAAGCCATAGACGGCGTAGCGCACAGCAAACAAGGTTGGGTCGAGCCAGCCGAGCTTGGCGGCAAGATGGTGATTCAATTCGTGGTTGTGAGCATCAACCGATGTCCAGTAGAACAAGTCTTTGTAACCTGCCGCGACCGGAATGATAAACCCAAGGCCGGCGATGAAGATGATCGGGAATGCCCCAGTCATGGCTTCCGCGAGGCGTCGGGTCGAGGTGCTCCAACGTGCCCGCACCAAGTGGTGAATTAGCACATAGAACATCGCGCCAATGGCTAGCGAAGCTACGAACGACCAGCCGATGACGTAGGCGTGAAAGAACCGGCGCCAGTTGTCGCCGTTGCCTTTGCCCAACACCACCGACAAAATTCCGAATACCAACGCCAAGCCAACGCCAACTTTAGCGACGCTGCCGCCAAAGTTGCCCGACTTCACCTTTTCTTCGGGATGTAGTGATTTATTCGAAGCGCTCATGACTAGCGGCTCTCCCCACGGCGATCGGCCGGGACGTCATCAATGGTGGCATTGGTCGCACGCTGTAACGCGCGGACATAAAGAACAATCGCCCAGCGATCAGCCGGTGGAATCTGAGCGGCGTAGCCCATCATCGTATTGTTGCCGTTCGATACGGTGTTGTACAACTGACCGTTAGGCATGATAGCTGCGGTGCCGGTTGGCGATACCAGATTGGCTGGGATAATCACCCCGGCGCCTGCCGCCGCGGCGCGCTTGGAGATTGCGCCTTGGCCCCGACCGTCAAAGCCATGGCAAGGTGCACAGTAGATATTGTAGCGTTGCTGGCCGCGCTTGAGCATCGCTGGCGTGACGTCGAGTTGTTTTGGTAAGCCCGTGATCCATTCATCATGGTCACCGTCGGCACTCGGCTTCATTTCCAAACCGTTGTAGTAGGCGCGATCAGCTTTAAGCGCACCGCGGGCAACGGTGCCAGAGATTTCACCGCGATTGCCGCGACCATCTTCAAACAAGTTGAACGCGGTATCCGACTTCACTTTGTCTTGGAAATCCATATCGCCAAACACATGGTAGTGCGGTTGGTTCGATTTCGAAGCGCGGGCTTTGGCGATGAGCGCGAATGGAATCAGCGCCAACATCGTGGTTGCCAAGATGATGCCAAACACAAACTTTGGCATTTGTTTGGCGGCTGGATCAGGGTCGAGGAAGCAAGGTTCAACCGCCAACGCGCCTTCACCTTCGAGCAACTTGGTGGTTGCAGCCAGGTCAAAACGTGAGTCCTTGGCTTCAATGCCGAGCAAGAACGCATCATCGCTGACGCGGGCAAAGCGATCGTTGCGAAAGAACGGATGCCACACTTGGGGCAACTTGTTCAAAATCCACATGCCGAAGAAGGTGGTGAACACCGACATCAAAATGGTGGTTTCGAACATGATTGGAATGTTCGCTGGC
>JAYWHS010000294.1:0-4889 GCA_043777635.1 Kofleriaceae bacterium
GTGTTTTTAATCCCGGTTGGGCCCGAAACGTTGTTGGCTGCGTTTGGGGGCGAAACCACCTCGAACGAAGTCGATTTGGCTCGCGCGCGCAGCTTGGTCGCGACTTCGTTGGTCGATATGACGTCGGCTGCGGCAGACGCCTTACGTGCGGTCGCTACCAGTTTTACGGCTGATGATTGTATTGTGTGGTGGCGCGACGGTGAAAGCATGGTGCCTACCGGAGCCCGTGAGTATCCCGATGATCAGTATCGCGCTGCGATCGCTGCGGCAGCTAGGATTTCCGCGGCGTGTGGCGGCTCGGTTATTGGCGGCGCACCTCGGCGATCAGTGATTGCCGAAGCGCTGCGTTCGTCGAGCAACGAAGTTGCCGGCATGGTCGCCATCATCAGTGATAGTGGTCGGCGATTCTCGGTGGCTGAGCGCAGCGATGTTAAAGCCATTGCAGCGCGGCTTACCCGCGAGCTTTCATTTTTGAGTAGTCATCGACGGTTGGCGGCCGAAGGCGAGCGGTTATTGGCTAGCAGCCTGCATGATCCGCTAACGTCCGCGCTCACTCGCGGAGCGTTCGAGCAAGCCGTGACCCACGAAGTCGCAGCGGCTGCGCGCCGACAAGAAGTGTTAACGGTATTGCTCATTGACCTGGTCGGCCTGAGGCGAATCAATCTTTCCTACGGCCATCGACTCGGCGACGAAGTGATGGCGTTGCTGGCCGGGAGAATTCGCGCCTGCGTGCGTGGCAATGATCCGATGGGGCGGCTCGGTGGTGATGAAATCGCAGTGTTATTGGTTGGATCCAATGACGCACAGGCCACGTTGGTGGCGCGTAAGATCATTCGTAAAGTGACGCACGATCTGTTCATTATCGAGGACAAGTCAATCAAAGTGTCAGTGCGGGCCGTACTTTCGGAAGTGGGCAAAGGTGAACGCTCGGGTGAAGCTGCATTCGCACGGTGTTATGCATCGTTGCGCCAAGCCCCAATTGATGATGCGTTGGTTGTGCCCGTCGATGATCGTGGCGCTGACGGCGAAGGCAATGGCGATACCGGCTTGACCGCTGGCACAATTGTCGGCGGCAACTTTCGGGTGTTGCACGAACTGTCGCGCGGTGCGATGGGGGTGGTGTATCGTGGTGAAGATTTAGGTTTGGGTCGGCCGGTTGCCATTAAAGTTTTACGTTCTGACTTGGCTAGCGATCGGGATTTGGTCGCGCGGTTTCGCGCTGAAGCAGGTTTGTTGGCCTCCATGCACCACGTTAATTTGGTGCAGGTTTTTTCGTTGGGCGAACATGGCGGTGACATTTATTTCGTCATGGAATTGGTCGAAGGCCAACCGCTGTCCGAAGTTTTGCGGGCCACGATTGAACGTGGTGAATGGTTTCCCACCGCAGCGATCGGGCAAGTCACGCTAGAAATCGCCGATGCACTTGATGCGATGCATGAGCGAGGGCTGATCCACCGCGACGTTAAGCCGGCCAACATCTTGCTTGATCGCGAACGCGATCGCGCAGTGCTGGTTGATGTCGGTGTGGCTGTTAAAGCTGGTGACCAACGTGAAGCAGCGGGCACGCCCGGCTTCGCGGCACCAGAGTCATTTCTCGAAGCTGCGGATACTCCGCAAACCGATGTGTATGGGCTTGCGGCAACGGTGTATTGCATGCTGACGGGGCGACCACCTTTTGGCTCGGGCGCTGCGGTCCAAGTGATCCATCGTCAGCTGTACGACGCCTTGGTGCCGCCGTCGGTGCATCGGCCGCTATTGTCGGCGGCAGTCGATGCGGTGCTGGTCAAAGGTTTGGATCCGGCACCAAAGAAGCGTTGGGCCTCGGCTTCGTCGTTTGCCACCGCGTTGGGCCGCGCGCTAGAGCGGTTGTCCGGCGAAGAAGTGCCGCGCGTGGTTGCAGCGGAGCCAGTGTCGTTAGCCCAGCAAGCGGCCGACCAAATCCTGTCGCCGTTTGCCGCGTTGTCGGGTCACGCCACCGATAATGGCAAGCTTGACGGCTCGAATCTGGCAACCGATCAAACCATGTTTCCCGGTGGGCCGATCGGCAAAATCCGAGGTGCCCATTTTCGCGTACTGTCGAAGATTATGGCGCATCACTTGGGCGAGGCCGCATTGCATCGCATGGCTGTCGAGCGCCCGACATTTGCACCGGTATTGGTGTCGAGCCTAGCGCCAACCTCGTGGCAAGAGTTGTCGCTGTTTGTAAATTTATTGGGCCACACTGCGGTGCTGTTGCCCAATGTGGCGGTCACCCGACAAGTTGGGCGTGGGGTAATTTCCGCAACGTTCGCGCGGATGTTTGGCGCTGATCCGGCGTCGTTGCCAATTGAAACCGTGCTCGCCGCCACGCCAACATTTTGGCCGCGATATCATGACTGGGGTGATGCCAACGTCTACGTCGACGAAGGCAAGGCCGATGTAATGCTCGAAAGTTACGGTGGCTCACCTGAAATGTGTGCCGTCGTTGGCGCTCAGTTTCAACGCATCATCGAGCTTGCAGGCGGCACCGAGGTGACGGTTGATCACACTACGTGTGCATCGCACACCGCTGACGCCTGTCGGTATCGACTGACGTGGGTAGCGCCTGGCGCCGCAAGCTAGGACCAATACCGATTACCTAAGGGATCTGGGTAAATTCCTCCGCAATCGTGGGTCTTACTCGGACCTCGGCCGACGGACCTCGGTCGACGGCAACGGAGCCTTACCGACGACGCACAAGCGCCGTGGTCATCGCAGCAATACGACCGGCCAAGGCCCGTGCCGCGCGAGGTCATGGTGGGCGCTTGCCCGCAACCTCGCTGCTGGTCCCGCCCGCGAAATTGAGAGACGTATACCGACATGAACTATCTTTTTCGCACCCGTTGAATTCATCGCGCGTCAAATGAAGTCACCATCGGTGCCGCCAGTAAATTTGCGGTAGCCGGCGGTTCAAATGTTGTCAGCTACGTCAAAGAGTTGGGCAAAGCTAAAGCTCCAAAGGTCGCGAAATTCGGCGTTGGCAACAAGGTCCGCAAGCGCAAGGTTGTCAAAGCCGACTAAGGTAAACGTCGTGGTTGCGGCATTGTTTGCAGCGTCGTTTTGCGCCAGCAAAACTTCGGACATCGGGGCCTTGAGATGTCAGCTTCCGTGTTAAAAATAGCCATGCGTACGCCATTCGTCGTCGGTAATTGGAAGCTGCACAAAACCATCGCTGATGCCGTGACTATGGTCACCGAGCTCAAGAACCAAATCGCTGCCATCAAAGGGGTCCAGGTCGGCGTCGCGCCGGTATTCACTGCGATTGCTGCGGTCGCTAAGCGACTTGATGATTCGTCGATTGCCGCGGTTGGACAAGATTGTTTTTGGGAGGCCAAAGGTGCTTGGACCGGTGAGGTTTCGGCCTCGCACCTAGTAGATGCGGGTGCCTCATGGGTGATCGTTGGTCACAGTGAGCGCCGCCAGTTTTTTGGCGATACCAGCCAAACCGTCGGCAAAAAAGCGGTGGCGGCCTTGGCTGCAGGCCTTGGCGCAATTATCTGCGTAGGTGAAACCGATGCAGAGCGCGACGCTGGCAAGACGTTTGACGTGGTCGATGCTCAGCTTGGCCCAGCGCTTGTCAATATTGCGCTAGGCGGAAAAGCCACTGATGTCGCGAATAGCGTGGTAGCCACCAATGATAAAGTTGTGATCGCCTATGAGCCTGTGTGGGCGATCGGCACCGGGCGAACTGCGACTCCGGCGCAAGCACAAGAAGTTCACGCGCATATTCGCAAACGGTTGCGCGAGAAATTTGGCGCTGCAGCCGACGAATTGCGGATCCAATACGGTGGCTCAGTCAAACCTACTAATGTCGAATCGTTGATGATCCAACCCGATATCGATGGTGCGTTAGTCGGCGGTGCATCATTGGAAGTCAGCGATTTTGTCGCGATCGTAAAAGGCGCACGGCGCTAAGATCAGCCCATCTTCAACCCCGCATAGGGGCTCTGCGCGTAATTGCCTAATATCTCTAGCTTTCTCCGGTTAACTCGGGCTTGCGCCTGGCTTCGCTTTGGGCTAGAACCCAGGTTCACATGTCGACCCTCGTTACCATCGTGCACGTTTCGATGTGCTTGTTCTTGATGCTCACCGTATTGCTGCAATCTGGCAAAGGCGGTGGCATGGGCGGCGCGTTTGGTGGCGGTGGTGGCAACGCCGCCACGGTGTTCGGCGGCTCTGGCGCATCAACGTTTCTACGGCGTTTGACTGCCACGGCAGCCACGATGTTTATGCTCACGTCAATGACGCTGGCGTATTTGGCGTCCCATCACGGCGGCGATTCGCTTGCGAAGTTCAGCAATACTGAGGCTGCCAAAGCTGAAGCAATGCGCAAATCTAAAGAAAAAGCCTTGGAAAATGCTGGCTCAGGATCCGGCTCATCAGTCGGTTCAGGCGCTAGCACCGAAGCCGGTTCTGCCAACGCCCCAATCCCCGCACCGCTTTCGGGTAGTGGTGATGTGCTGCCGCCAGTCAATGAAAACACTGGCAGCGCGATGGCACCGTCGCCAATTCTTGAAAACACTGGCAGCGCCACTGCGCCCGCAGTTGACAAGACTCCAGTGACGCCAGCCGCAACGGTAAAACCGCCTGCTGCGGTGGCACCTGTTGCACCGGCACCTGTTGCACCGGCACCTGTCGCGCCGGCACCTGTCACGCCTGCACCGGCAGCAGTCGCGCCCGCAGCCGCAGGTTCAGGTAACTAGGCAACGCGATGCCTGTGGGGCTCACGATCAACTTTGCGAAGTACCACGGGCTTGGCAATGATTTTTTGATCGTGGATTTGCGCAATGTCAGCGCGCAGGTGCGTGATGCTGCGCAGGCGCCGGGGTTTGTGCGCGCAGCCTGTGATCGACAATTCGGTGTTGGTGGCG
>JAYWHS010000295.1:0-4884 GCA_043777635.1 Kofleriaceae bacterium
GGGCTGATCGAAAACCCAACCAACCGGTCGAGAATCCGCCGCGCTTGTTGCGCATTGGTGCGATCGAGATCCACCGCCCGTGGTGCGGCTAGCGCTTCGGTCACACCGGCTTTGGTAATTTCGCGAATCAACACGCGCTGCACGTTGTCGTTGACGTCGGCGATTTCGTTGGCGATGTGCCACGCAATGGCTTCCCCTTCGCGATCCGGATCGGCTGCGAGGTAGACCCGTTCAACTTCCCGCGCCGCTTTGCGAATTTCGGCGACGATCTTCTTTTTGCCGTCGATTACTTCGTAGTGCGGCTCAAAGTTGTTCTCGATATCAACGCCGTCTTTTTTGCGTAGATCTTTGACGTGACCAACCGAAGCTTTGACGATGTAGGCCGAGCCTAAATACTTGGCAATGGTGCGCGCTTTAGCGGGTGATTCCACTACCACCAACGCCGAGCCCGGTTTGCGTTTTTTAGGTTTCGCCGCTTTTACTTCGGCTTCAATCTCAGCCGCTTCGGCGGCGTCTTGAACTTTTTTGGCTTTCTTAGCCGACTTGATCGCGGCCGCTTTGCTTTTGGCTGTTACCGGTGCGTTCGGATCCACCGCTGGTGCGGCTTTGCGCGCCTTCGCCGATTTCGCTGCCGGCGTGATCGCATCGGCCGCAGCGGCCTTGGCCTTGGCGGTTTTCGATGCTGCGGCTTTCGACTTTGCAACCGCAGCTTTTGGCTTGGCTTTCGCTGGCGCAGCGACCGTAGCCTTGCCGGCCTTGGCTTTGTTCGCGCCGGTATCAGCTGCAGCCGCAGCCACCACCGCGGGCGGGGCGTCAACCTTGCGGCGTGACTTGGATTTTTCTTCTAGGTTTGAGGTGTTGTTGGCCATGGCGTCCTCGTTTAGTGCTCAGTTGCGGAACAAAACGTTGTGGGTCGCGCAAAGCGTTGACCGGGCAGCTTCACCACATGCGGTGTGCCATCAAGTTTGCAAAGTGCGCGGAGAGTTTGCTGAATCGTCAAACCAGCGCGTTGTGCCAGTGCATCTTCATCAAGCGGTTCGCTGGCCAACGCCGCCACCAACCGCTCACAGTCGGCATCGGGCAATACGGTGGCGACACTGACGCGAAACTCACCGCGCAACGCCGCTGCGATATCGGCAAACGATTCACACAGGTGGGCCTGCCCAGTGCCAAGCAAAACATCACAACCGGGCGAACCGGGCACGGCCAGTACATGGCGGCCCAAGGTGCGGCCGAACTGCGCGGTCGATAACGAACCGGACCGTGGCTGCGCTTCAACCACCACAACCACGTCAGCCAACGCCGCAATAAACCGATTGCGCGCAACAAAATGACTACGGACCGGCATCGCGTCATCGACGAACGTGCTCACCAGCGCGCCCCCGGCCGTTACCACCGCGTTAAACAAATCAACGTGCCGGGCTGGGTACCAATGCAGAATGCCACTGCCCAGCACCACGACCGTGCGGGCCAGCGCACCACGATGCGCCGCGCCATCAATGCCCAACGCTCCGCCAGATACGACAACCATGCCTGCCGCTGCGGCCTGCTGCGCAAACGACTCGGCCCGTTGCATCGATGCAGCCATCGCCGCCCTAGAGCCCACGATGGCCACCGTTGTAGGGGCCTGTAATAGCCCCACGTTGCCTTGCACCGCCACCTGGACAGGTTTACCGCGCAAGCCCTGCCATCGCCCTGGATAGGCCGGATCAAGGGGTATGATGTGGTTCGGACGTTGCACTGGGTGACAGCAATTAGCCAGCTTCGCCGCCGCCGTCAAGTCCGTGTCGCAGCAATCTAATAAAATCAATACGTTAGATGCTGCAATTTATTTTGACCGGTGCGCCCTACATTATATAGGTGGCGCTAGCCGCTGTAATTTTGAGTCGTCGCCTACTTGGCGGCTTGCATCATGACCTGGTCGCCCACACCCATTTCCTGCACCGCCAAGGTCACTAGGCCAATAGAGACTTTCTTACCCACATCGACAATCACGATTTCGCCAATCGCCCGAGCTGGAAACCGCGCGTCGTTTTGGCCAACACCCGAACCCGGTTCCATATGCTGGATCAACGCATCGCCACGGCGCACTACAAACATCCGATTGCCAACTTCGACCCCGGTGGCTTCGCCAAGATCGATGAACACAACTTCGCCTTGGCCAATCAGTTCGGACCGAGTGACCAGTGCGACGATATTGCCGGCGGCATCCACTTTGGCGGCTTTGGCCGGGGTGGTCATCAGCTTGCGTTTGAGTTCACCCACCCGTGCGCCACGCTCGATTTCTTCGAACGCTTCGGTGATTACACCACGCGCCCGTTTATCTTTTTTGACGCTGACAATTTCCAACGTGCCCAAGATTTTGACGTACGCGCCAACGGTTTTACCTTTGCTGTTGACCTTTTCGCCCGGCACGTAGACCGAATATCGATCGCCAACCTTGGGGGCTTTGCGGCCGTCGTAGGTCAAGAACACGGCGTCGCCTTGCGCCAACAGCGCTTTTTCATCAACCGATCCGTCGATGCGAATCGAAGTATCGATCGAATCTTGATCGATGAAAGCATGCTGCCGCAGCTCAACCGAATAATTTCGCGCTGGCGCAGGCCGAGCATCGTCGGGCGGTACGTCCAACCGCTTATCTAAGCTGGCGCCGGTGTTCGGAGCAAACACACCACGCGGCAGTAACCGAACTAGATCTCCAGGGTAAATCCAATGCGGATTCGAAATCTGCGGATTAAACGACCACACCTTGGGCCATTGCCACGGATCGTTAAAATAGTACCAACAAACATCCCATAACGTGTCACCGGTCCGCACCACATGCAGCTCGGGTGTCGAACCGTTGTTGCGCGGCGCATCGTCTTGATAGTGAAAGCTGCCGCCCGGCCCGGAGTTGTTGCTCGACGAGCCCAGCGGTATCACCTTGGTGCCGCCTTCGGCTGCCATGTCTTGTGCCGCTGACGGCGCAATGCCCGGCGCGCTGGCCAAACCGATGAGCATAGAACTTGTAACTACGTGGATGAGTTTCATTTGGTCTCCAGACGTTTCGCGGCCAGCACCGCTGGTTCAGTTTTAGGATACAGCCGCACAAGTTCGGCGAGCACGGTTTCGCCCTTTTCGCCTTGGCCCATCGCATAGTAACAATAGCCGACCTTGAGCATGGCGTCGGGAACTTTGTTGCCTTGCGGATATTTCTCGACCGTTGTCCGGAACTCGGACACTGCGTGAGGGTAGTCTTTTTGGTCGTAAAATGCCTCGCCCAGCCAATACTGCGCATTGTCGGCGTAGTCATGGCTCGGATTGGTCACTAGAAAATCGCGCAACATAGCGACGGCACCAGCGTGCTCGCCGCGTTTTAACAACGCCACAGCTTCGCGGTATTTGGCCACCGAGCTTTCCGATCGCTCGGGTGCGCGCAAGGCCGCTGCGGTCGGCCGCAACGGTGCACGAAGCCGCGCCGTGCGTTCACTGCGATCGCGTGGCCGTGGCCGCTCATCGGGTGCCAGCGCTAATACACGGCGCGGCCGCGACACCGCGGGCATCGCCACAACCGGTTCAGGCCCGCTGCGCAGCGCTTCTTCGATGTAGACAATCTCGGTGCCGTTATCGTCAGTGCCAACCACCCGCTCGGTTTCGGTCCGGCCAGGTTCACCCAAGTCGCTATCGCCGCTCGGCGACATCACTTCCACTTTCAGTTCCGGCATCGGCTCGGCAGCGGGCGCTACCGCGTTGAGTGAAGTAGGCGTTGCACTCCGGTCGCCGCGTGCCGATCGCTCGGCTTGGGTGTCACGTTGCTCGCGCAACTGCGCCATTTGTTTTTCCAGATCACGCAAGCGTCGGTCTTTATCGCGCTTTTCAAGCCGCAATTCTTCGACTGTGTGAGTCAGTTGTTGGTTATCGCTGCGGGCTTTGGCCAGCGGCGATGCGCAGCCGCCAGCGTTGCCGGCCGTGACCAATAACCCCAGCGCCAGTAACCAGCGCGCGCGAAATCGCAGGGGACGTTGCCCACGCGGGCCCGAAAATGGAGCGAACGAGCGCACGCTCGGAGCGGGGCCGGCAACCACCGGATCGGACTGCGAACGTGACGTGCTGGTTTGCATAATAATGATCGTAGGGCCAGCACGGGCAAGAACGCAAAAAAACCAGCGGAGTTTTCCCCACATCAGCGCACATACCTGCGCTTATACAACTGCTTATTTGCCTAGGGTTAGCATTTCAACCAGCGCCACATACGCGGCTTGAGCCTGCGCTTGGGTTTGGCCTTTTTTGCCGGCCCAGGCGTCGTACTTGGCGCGGCCTTTGATGTCGAGCATGCCGGGCCGCGAGCCCGTGACATCACCCGCACTGCCCTGCTTGTACAGTGCGTACAGGTTCAACATGACATCGGTGCCAAGCGAGCTGACAGTTTTGATTTTGACTTGAGCAGCCGCAAAGGCCGCAGCGGATTCGGACATGGCCGCAGCCTAGCAAATCATCAGCGTTACAGCGCAGCCGTCGCTGTCAAAATCTCGCGGGCGCCACGCGCCAACAATGCGTCGGCCAACCGCGCGCCGAGCGCAACCGCATCACCGGCCGCGCCAACTTCGGTATGGCGCAAGATCCGCGAGCCATCCGGCATGCCGCACAGTCCGGTGATCGTCAATTCACCGTCGGTGGCGGTGCCGCGCAACTGCGCATGAGCCGCCAACGGCGTGCTGCAGCTGCCACCCATGGCAGCCAAAAAGCTGCGCTCTGCAGCGATGCGCACGCCTGATGCCTCATCATGCAATGCCAAAACTGCAAGCTCAGCGGCCCAGGTGTCATCGTTGCGGCACTCTAGCCCAAGCACGCCTTGCGCCACGGCTGGCAAACAAATCTCCGACGAAATCACTTCCGTGATGCGCG
>JAYWHS010000296.1:0-4877 GCA_043777635.1 Kofleriaceae bacterium
ACCGCATTACTGGCCCGCACCACAGATGGCACTGTATCTGCGTTGGACTTTGCCGATCTCGCAGACGCTCATGTGCGGCGGGCTCAAATCACCGGCGACGCAACGGACTACGACCAAGCCGAAGCGTATGCACAGCGTTCGCTAGCGATGCAGCCTTCGCCCAACGGTGTGACGCTTGTGTTGGCAAAGATCGCCAACGCAAAACATGGTTTCCGTCAAGCCATCGCACTTGCCAACCAAACAATGTTGCAAAAGCCGGGCGTCGGCGCGTTGTCGGTGTTGGCAACTGCCCATCTCGCGTTGGGTGAATTAGATTTGGCGATTGACGCAGCAGAACGAGCGGTGGCGTTGCGACCCGAAAGCTCAACGTACTTGATGCGCGCGCTAGTGCTTCAAGCGCAGGGCCGAGATGCCGAAGCTGGGTTTGACTTTGCCCGCGCGTGCGCCCTTGAATTGCAAGGTGACATGCAGGAGTCGGCGCGCGTGCGCGTGTTATGGGGGCGGTTTTTGCTGCGCCGGGGTGAACTGGCTGGTGCAGGCGAACTGCTGGCGGAAGCACTCCGCATCGCGCCTGATTTACCGCTCGCCCTTGCCACCCAAGCTGAACTTGCGCTGCGGACCGGCAAGCTGGCCGAAGCGCGCGCCAGTTTTGAGCGCGCCTTTGCACTGTCACGCCAAGGTCGCTATCTGATCGACCTCGCGCGCGTGCATGAACTCGCTGGTGATATCGCCAGCGCGGACAATGTTCGGGCGCAAGTTGAAAAAATCGTCCGATCCGAACTGACTGCGACCACGGAGTTGCCTTCGGGCGCTGGAGGCGGACCTGGTGCGGGTGCTGGTGCGGGTGCTGGTGCTGGTGCTGGTGCTGCAACAATGACTCAGGCGATGGCGGCTCGCCTCGGCCACCGCCTTGAGCTGGTTGAAACGTTGACCGATCGCGGCCGACCTGAGGATTTGGTTGAAGCGGTGACGCTGGCCCGGGCCGAAGTCGCCGATCGACCCAGTGCAGATACCCGCATTCAACTGGCGCGAGCATTGTATCGCTCGCTGGCACTCGACGAGGCTGCTGTACAAGTGCAGCTAGCGCTTGCGAGTGGCGTGCGCGATGCGCGCTTGTACGAACTCGCGGCCAGACTGCAAAAGGGCGTGCGCAAAGATTTCTATCTGCGTGAAGCGGACAAACTTGATCCGGGCAAGTCAGGTTGGCGAACCCTCGGGTTGGAACCGCGAGTTGGTCCGTAATGTGCCGTCGGTATGCATTGTTTGTTGTTGCACTGTTGGTCAGTTTGTTACGCGCACGCGCCGCGACGGCGCATCCGCTTGACCTTGGCTACATGCGGCTAGAGCTGACCGCCAATCAGATCGCTGTGCAACTCGAACTTGATCGCAGCGCTGCCGCACTTGTGTTGGGTGTCGACGCTGCAAAAATAACCGAGGCTTCGGTGGCCCAGTTCGCAACCGCGCTCGCGGCAAGTACGTATCAGCGCGCACCGATTGTAAATTCTAGTGGTGAATGCCAGTGGCAAGCCGGCGTGACGGCAACGATGCGCAATCGCACAGTGACGATCAAAGGCAGCGCAATTTGTAGTGGCGCCAGCGCTGGTAGCTGGCGATTCCCGTTTGTCTCCGAACGAAAAATCACCCACCAGTTTCAGCTCATGGTCAAGCAAGGGCATGGCGCCTCCGAACGCTTGACGTTGATCGAACCAAGCAATGCAGACCTCGAACTTATCGACCCCGGCGTCGCGCCGTCTCGTGGTTCGCACGTCGGCTTTACATCGTTCGTTTGGTCAGGTGTCGAGCATATTGGCGTTGCTCCTAATCAGTGGCAAACCGACGGAGGTGGGCTCACAATTCCCGATGGGATCGACCACATTTTGTTCTTGTTTGCGCTCTTGCTAAGCGGTGGCACGCTGCTGCAACTGCTTGGGTTGACAACCGGCTTTACCGTGGGCCACTCGGTAACGCTCGCGCTGGCCGCACTCGATGTAGTACGGCCGCCGTCGTCGATTATTGAGCCGTTGATCGCGCTGTCGATCGCGCTCGCTGCGTTGGAAGCATTCGTCGGCAAGTGGCAACAACATCGATGGAAAATTGCGACGGTATTTGGCCTGATTCATGGCTTTGGCTTGGCCACCGCACTGTCACACCTTGAGTTGACCACCCGCGGCAAGGTGACGGCTTTGTTTGGCTACAATCTTGGTGTTGAGCTTGGCCAACTGGTCATTGTGTTGTTGGTCGCGCCCGTCATTTTGATTGCCCACCGACGGTGGCGGCACGGCAAACTGGCCAGTAAAGTGGCAGCCTGTGTGGTGTTTGTTTTTGGTTTGTACTGGTTCGTTGAGCGATTGCTCGAAACTTGATTGATCGCGATGCTGGTTAACGTGGCACGAGGCGCGTGCTGGCCGCGTTTAGTGCTGCACTTTGTCGCGTCGCTTGATCAAGAATGCAGCATCGGCACAAGATGCTGCGAGTTCAATGGCGCGACTGAACGCTGCAAAAGATTCAGGGCGCCGTCCCATTCGCGCGAGCAGTTCAGCATGTGCAGCATGAAAAGGTTGATAGTTGTCGAGCACCGCAGCCAACGCCTCAAGCTGCGCCAGCGCTATCTCGATCGGGCCGGTTTCAGCCAACGCCACCGCGCGGTTTAGCGCAATCACCGGGGTTGGTTCGTAGCGTAGCAACCCGTCGTAGAGCGCCAGGATTTGTGGCCAATCGGGTGTGGTGCCGACAACTTGACAGGCCGCTATCGCGGCTTTGATCTGAAACGGCCCGCTGCGGCCTCGGTGCATTGCAGCGTCGATCAGCGCCACACCTTCGTCGATCTCGGCGTGGTCCCAACGCCTGCGGTCTTGATCTGCAAGCGCCACCGTTGTCCCATCATCATCGGTACGCGCTGCGCGCCGCGCATGAGTTATCAGCATCAGTGCCAAAATTCCTTCGACTTCGGCCTCGCGCGGTCGCAGCTGGTTGACCATGCGAGCAAGGTAGATAGCCTCTTCGCATAGATCGCGCTTGATGGCGGGCCCCGCGGTGTAGCCTGCATTAAAGATCAGATAGATGACGGTAAGCACCGACGCCAATCTCTCGGCCAAATCTTCGGGGCCAGGAACGATAAACGGAATCTTTGCCGCCGCGATTTTCGCTTTGGCGCGGGTTAGCCGTGCGCCCATGGTTGTTTCTGCATCAAGAAAAGCTGCGGCGATTTCGGGCGTGCTCAACCCGCCCAAGGTGCGGAGCGTCAAGGCCACCCGCGATTTGGGTTCCAGCGCTGGATGGCAACATGTGAAGATGAGGCGCAGGCGGTTGTCTTCGATCATCTCAGGTTCGGATTCATCGCTTTCACCAACCGCTAGCACGGTCATATCGGCAGTTTTTTGAGCTTCGCGCGCAGTGTTGCGCAACCGATCAATGGCTTTGCGCAGTGCGACCGTTAGCAACCAGCCTTGAGGATTGTGGGGCAGCCCCACTCTGCTCCAATGCACAAGGGCCGACGATGCCGCATCTTGCAGCGCATCTTCGGCCAATTGGAAATCACGGAGCCGCGCGATCAATGCAGAAATCAGCCGCCCGCGGTCATTGCGCATGACCGCATCGAGGGCGCGGGTGACTGCAATGGCCTGCGCGGCGGCTTGGCTCATCTCAGTGGCCGGCGGGGTTGTAGTTCATCAATGGACGTACTTCGACCGTGCCCCAATGTGCAGGCGGCATCAATTCGGCGTAGCGAAGTGCCGTGTCTAGGTCGGGCGCTTCAATCACGTAGTAGCCGCCGAGATGTTCTTTGGTTTCGGCGAACGGGCCGTCCATGGTTTCAGTTTTGCCACCTCGGATGCGCAGCGATGTGGCGGTTTCAACGCCTTGCAAACCTTCGCCAGAGATAAGTACACCGTCGGCGACAAGTTTGGCACTTACGGCACCGAAGTCAGCCATCATTTTTGCAAACTCGGCCGTACCGTAGGCGGGTTCAACTGCAGGAGCACCATAAAGTAGGATCATGTATTTCATCGGAATTTCCTTTGGTAATTGAGGGTTGTGCGTACGTTGGTCGTGGCGACCGACGGGATGCCAGTGGTGGCTGTTTATTGGTCAAGTAGCTTAATGACGAGACAGGCGATGGTGTTTAGCGTGGCTAGAATGTTGGTGGCGTTGCCGACATATCGAAGCGGGTGCGCAGCATTATCGGGCTTGAGGCCGAAGGGATGCGCGATCCGTCCGAGCACGAGCAACCCACCCGAGATGTGCAGATAAAGTGCTGGTGCGCCCATGCCTTCAGCCAGAATCATCAGAATCAGCACAAAGCAGGCCCACTCCACGAAGTTGCCGTGCTGGCGAACGCGCTGCAAAAGCTGACTGTTTCCGCCATCGCCAAATGAGATTTTGGTGGCCGAGCGGATACTGCTCACGCGAAACCAAAGTACTAAAAAAATGAGGGCAAGGGGCAGGGCATAGATGGGGGTTACAGCGAAGATCATTGAATTTCCTTTAGTTTCGGCGGTTCATATATCGAGTCGTTATCTCAAAGACGCCGCCGCTATGCCGATTTCGACATCGGCCTAAAATCTTTTTCACAATTTTCGCAAAAAGTTTCCGCGGCCCAAGCTGGACCCATAAACGGTTTTTAAAGCCGAATTTCCTCGCCGCTATCAAGTCCTCGTGTCACTCGCGCGGCGGCCGGTGGGAATGCGCGGCTGATACCCGCCTGCGCGGGTGGGTGATACCCGCCTGCGCGGGTGGGTGATACTCGCTTGCGCGGGTGGGTGATACCCGCTTGCGCGGGTGGGTGATACCTGTTGCGTGGGTGGGTGATACCTGCTGCGCGGGTGATACCCGCTTGCGCGGGTGGGTGATACCTGTTGCGTGGGTGGGTGATACCTGCT
>JAYWHS010000297.1:0-18036 GCA_043777635.1 Kofleriaceae bacterium
CGTATTGGCAAACCTCGGCGTGTGGGCAAACTACGACGCTGCTAGGGCAACCGCTGAGCGTGACGGCACCGCGCCCCCAACGCTAACGCGACACCGCAGCGCGCAACGTCGCAACATAGGCACCGACCCGTGCGGCGGCATCGGCGGTTGCACCTGCGGCGATCGCGTCGACGATTGCCGTACCGACAATCACGCCGTCGGCATATTGAGCCACCGCCGCAGCGTCGGCCGGCGTGCGAATCCCAAAGCCAACGGCAACTGGTACACCGGTAGCGGCGCGGATCGCCCGAGTGTTGGCAACTCGCTCGGCCTGGGCATCGCCATTGGCGACAGCCCCCCCGGTCACACCCGTCATTGAAATGTAATAAATAAACGGCGGTGCAAACGTTGCGGCTTTGGCGAAGCGAACCGGTGTTGATGTTGGTGCGAGCAAGGGCACCACTGCGATGTGATGCGCTGCTAACGGGGTTGCTAGTTCAGCTAGCTCATTCACCGGCAGATCGACGGTGAGCACCGCATCAATGCCAACCCGGCTGGCCTCGGCAGCGAAACGCTCAACACCGTAGACCACGATTGGATTGTAGTAGCCAAACAACACCACGGGCACGTCGCAACCACGGGTGCGTAATTGCGCGACCATGGCCATCGCCGAGGGTAAGCCAGCACCGGCATCAAGCGCACGTTCCATGGCTCGCTGAATTGATGGGCCATCGGCACTCGGATCTGAAAACGGCACACCCAGTTCAATAATATCGGCGCCGGCCGCGACGGCGGCCAAGACAATATCGAGCGTGAGCGCAGGTGTTGGATCACCAAACGTTACATAGGCGATCAGCGCAGCGCGGTTTTCAGCGGCGGCCGCCGCCATCGCACGCACCACCCGCTGCCCGGTAACGCCGCTCATTTGCCACCTCGGGCTTTAGCTACCGTAGTCATATCTTTGTCGCCTCGCCCTGAAAGATTCACGATGATGATCGGGTTAGGTCGACCCAACGTGGTCATGCGCTGCACCACTTCGTCGAGGGCGGCTACCGCATGGGCCGTTTCCAACGCGCACAAAATCCCTTCGCTACGCGCCAATTGTTCGAGCGCAGCGAGGGCTTCGCTATCGGTGCGAGAAACATACGTCACGCGGCCACTGACATGCCAATGCGCATGTTCGGGTCCAACGCCGGGATAATCCAAACCGGCGCTAATCGAATGCGCATGGGCAATTTGGCCGACCGCATCGCCTTGGGTATGGGCCAGCACGAAGCTGCGCGAGCCATGCAGTACACCAACGGCACCTGCGGTGATCGTGGCTGCATGTCGCCCGGTGGCCACGCCATCGCCGGCAGCTTCAACGCCAAACATGGCGACGTCGGCATCGTTGATGAACGGTGCAAACAAACCGGCTGCATTCGAGCCACCGCCGACACAAGCCAGCAGCACGTCGGGCAAGCGCCCGGTTTTGGCTTGAATTTGTTGTCTTGATTCACGGCCGATCACGCTTTGCAGATCGCGCACCATCCACGGATACGGATGCGGCCCAGCAACCGAACCGATCAAATAAAACGTATCGCGCACGTTGGTCACCCAATCGCGCAGCGCTTCATTCATGGCATCTTTGAGTGTCCGGGTTCCGGACATAACCGGATGCACCGTCGCGCCCAACAAGCGCATCCGCTCCACATTGAGCGCTTGCCGCTCAACATCTTCGGCGCCCATATAGACTTCGACCGGCAGCCCCAACAGGGCCCCCACCGTCGCAGTTGCCACGCCGTGTTGGCCTGCGCCGGTTTCGGCAATCAAACGGCGCTTGCCCATGCGCAGCGCCAACAGCGCTTGCCCGATGCAATTATTGATCTTGTGGGCACCCGTATGATTGAGGTCTTCGCGCTTGAGGAACACCCGCCCACCAACTTGTTTCGACAAGCGTTCGGCATAGTACAAGCGCGACGGTCGCCCGACATAGTCTTCGAGCAAGACATCAATGTCGGCCCAGTAGCTAATGTCCTTGCGCGCCAATGTCCACGCTGCCGTCAACTCGTCGATCGCCGGCATTAGCGTCTCGGCCACATACTGGCCACCGAAATCACCGAACCTACCTTCAACCGGCCCAGGTGCGGCGGGCAATTCAGGTAGCAGCTCGCGCGTTCGACTTTCACTCATGCTGCTGGGTAGCATCTTTCACAACGGGGCGCACGGCAAGTGACCTAGGCGGATCGTCGCTGGGATTCACTGCCCCGACGATGCCTACGCGTCGCGCATGACTACGTCGGTGCAACCACCCGCACCGAAGCGACAAATGCGCGCACTTTGGCGAGGTCTTTGATGCCAGGTGCCGATTCAACGGCGCTGGCAACATCGACGGCCCAAGGTCGCAGCGATGCCATCGCATGTTGCACATTGTTGGCATGCAAGCCGCCGGCTAAGACCAATCGAGGCCGAGGTTGAGTTGCGACCACGTCAGCCACCAGCTGCCAATCGAATGCCACGCCGCTACCACCGCGCCCCACGGTTGGCGTATCGAGCACAACCGCTGCTGCGCCTGCATTGGCCCAGCGTGCCAAGGTTGCGGCCATGGTTGTGTTTGCGTCGGGATGCACCGCGACGGCTTTCCACACTTCGCAGCCGGTCACAGCGATAACTTCGGCGACAAACGTGGCCGGCTCATCACCATGCAACTGAATCACATCGAGGTGCGCCTGTGTAGCCACCGCTACGATCTCTTCGACGGACTGATTAACGAACAAGCCGACCACTGCGGTTCGCTGGCCATCTCGCTCACGTAGTGCCGCTGCGATGTCAGCACCGTGTGCCGCGACAACAAAACGTTTGGAGCCCGGCCAAAAATTCAGCCCAATCAAATCTGCACCGGCGTCAGCGACCGCCACCGCATTGGTGGCGTCACGCAACCCGCATATTTTGATCAGCGTGGTCACCTGGCCCTACGCCCCAGGCACAGGTGCCAAGCCACGCAGCTGGCGCAGCGCTTGCCCAGGCGAGGCAGCGCGCATCAAACTTTCACCGACTAACACCGCATGGGCACCCACCGTGCCGAGCAGCACTAGATCGGCAGCTACCCGAATGCCACTTTCAGCGACGAGGACAGCATCATCCGGCAACATCGGGGCAATTTGGCTGGTCAGTGACATGTCGAGGGTAAATGTCGCGAGATCGCGATGATTGACGCCGATTAAGGTCGCCCCGACGGCTAACGTCGCCGCCACTTCGCTGGCGCGATGCACTTCAACTAACACATCCATCCCTAGGTCGCGTGCCGCTGCGTGGAGGTCGGCCAGTTGCCGTGGTGCCAATGCCGCAGCGATGAGCAAAACGCCATCGGCCCCAGCAGCGCGTGCTTCGATCACTTGATACTCATCGATAATAAAATCTTTACGCAACAATGGCAGCGTCACCACGTCGCGACACTGCGCCAAAAACTCAAGTGCACCGTCGAAATAGTCGCGATCGGTCAACACCGACAAAGCTGCTGCGCCACCAGCCTCATACTCGCGCGCGATGGCCGCAGCATCGGCCCCCGGTCGAATCGGCCCCGCTGACGGCGAAGCGCGTTTGATTTCGGCCAATACCCGCACCGGCTGCCCCGGCTCGCGTCGCAAGGCCGCAGCTAAGCCGCGCGTGGCTGGCGCAGTGCGTGCGATATTCAAAAGTCCGGAAACCGGACGTTCAAGTTTGGCACTGGCAACCTCGACGCGCTTGGTTGCCAAAATTTTATCGAGAATAGATTCAGCCATGACTCACCTCGGCCCAGCGATGCAATACGCGTTGCGAACGTCCATCACGCACAGCGGCTGCCGCACGTAACGCAGCGGCGGTTAGCGTCACCGGTATCAAAGCATCACCGTCCAGCACAGCTAGCGCTAGCGCTGCGGTCATCACGGCTGCCGAAAACACCGCATGATTAGCCTGCCCTGGGTCGACATCTTGGGCGGCTAACACATCGCGCAGCCGTTGCGCGTTGAATGCAGCGTCACCGCCAGCCAACTGCGCTGGGTCAGCTTCGATCATGCCAAAATCATCGGGTTGTAAGATGAACTCGAGCACCGAGCCATGGCCGTGACGATGGTAGGCGCTGTCATTGCTTTGGCCAACACCGGCATCGCTAACGCGCCCAGCGTGAATGCCGTGATGCTCCCAACACGCGACTTGAGTGTGGCCGCGTACAGCGATTTCATCAAGGCCACCAGCACCGTGCACCACCACGGCGCGCCGCACACCCAAACGGCCCAGTGCCAACGCCATCGGCACGCACCACTGAGGCGCGAAAACGCCGACAACTTGGTGCTCAACCCGGGCTGGATTGGTCAGCGGTCCTAACAAATTGAACAAAGTGCGCACGCCAAGTTCACGGCGCGGCCCAGCCGCATGTTTGGTTGCAGCGTGAAACGCGGGCGCAAACGCAAACCCAATGCCGACTTCACGCATGCAGCGCTCGACTACCGCCGGCGATGCATCGATGCGCACGCCCAGCGCTTCGAGCACATCGGCCGAGCCAGCTTGTGACGACAACGCGCGATTGCCGTGTTTGGCAACCACACCACCGCACGCCGCAACGATGATCGCAGCCAGCGTTGAAATGTTGACGGTGCCGCTGTTGTCGCCACCGGTACCGCACGTATCGATGCTGCGCTCAGGGTGCGGACTAACCAGCGGCACCGCACGCGCTCGCATGGCCATCGCGGCGCCAGCCAATTCCTCGGCGGTTTCGCCTTTGGCCGCCAACGCGACGAGCAGCCCAGCGATTTGCGCCGGTGTTGCAGCGCCATCCATAATCAGCCCAATCAAGCCGGCCATCGCGTCGGCGGAGAAATCTTGCCGACGCAGCGCCTGCGCAATCGCAACTTTCATGTCACTCACGCGCTTGGCCTTGCTTTGCCATCGCAATAAAGTTCGCAAGCATCGCTTTACCAGCGATGGTCATGATCGATTCGGGATGAAACTGCACGCCTTCAATCGGCGCGCACCAGCCCGGCCGGCCACGATGCCGCACGCCCATAATCTCATCGGTCCAGGTTTTGGCGGTGACTTCGAGTTCGTCCGGCATCGACTCGGGTGCAATCACTAATGAGTGATACCGCGTCGCCACAAACGGATTTTCGATGCCAGCGAACAAGCCTTTTTCGTCGTGGAACACTTTCGAGGTTTTGCCGTGCATCACTTTAGGCGCACGCACCACCCGGCCTCCGAAAACTTGGCCAATGCTTTGATGGCCCAAGCACACGCCCAACAGCGGAATTTGGCCACCGAAAGTTTCGATGACTTGCATCGAAATGCCGGCTTCGTTCGGCGTGCACGGCCCCGGCGAAATCACCAGCGCCGCAGGTGCCAGCGATGCAATTGCCTCGATGGTAATGGCATCGTTGCGCACCACCGCAACTCGGGCGCCGAGTTCGGCAAAATATTGCGCCAGATTCCAGGTAAACGAATCGTAGTTATCCACTAACAGCAACGGCAAGCCGTCGGCTGCACCCAAGTACTGCATGCCAGGCGCGCTCATGCTGCACCGCCGGCACTTGCTCCAGCATCACGCGCCAACTCAATGGCGCGCAATACCGCCGACGCTTTGCTGATGGTTTCGTCGTATTCGGCACTGGCCACCGAATCAGCGACGATGCCGGCACCGGCTTGCACATAGATGGTGTCGCCGACTGCAACCATGGTTCGAATCGCAATCGCAAAATCCATATTGCCGGTGTAACTCACGTAGCCCACTGCGCCGCCGTAGAGCGCGCGTTGATGCGGTTCAAGTTCATCAATAATTTCCATGGCTCGAATCTTTGGCGCGCCTGACAACGTGCCAGCCGGAAATGCAGCATGCAGCACATCGAACCAGGTTTTGTCGTCGGCCAAGCGGCCAACCACATGTGAGGTTAAGTGCATCACATGCGAGTAGCGTTCGATCACCATGGTCTCCGCTACCCGCACCGAGCCGGCTTGCGCCACTCGGCCAACATCGTTGCGGCCCAGATCGATGAGCATCAAATGCTCCGCGCACTCTTTGGGATCAGCACGCAGCTCATCAGCCATCGCAGCATCTTGCGCCGCCGTGCCACCGCGTGGCCGGGTGCCAGCAATCGGTCGCAACGAAATATCTCCGTCGACCAACCGCACCAAGGTTTCGGGCGAGGCACCAGTCACCGTGGCTTCGCGATAATTTAAATGGAACATGTACGGCGAAGGATTGGTCAAACGTAGCGCCCGATACGCGGTCAGGCCATCGACCCCGGCCCGAGGCTGATCAAACCGCTGCGATAACACCACTTGAAATGCATCGCCGGCAGCGATGTATTCGCGAATAGTTTCGACACCACGTTCGAATGCAGCACGCGGAAACGTCGACGCTGGCACCACCGGCCGTTGCCGTTGCAGCGACGGTGCTTCAAGCGTCGGCAAGCGCCGCGTGCCTTGGCGCAGCGCGACGACCAAGGCATCAATGCGCGCGGTCGCGAGTTCCCACGCCCGTTCCGCTCGCGCTGGACTCGCCACATACGGCGTGGCGACAACCTTGAGGGTTTGGCGCAAATTGTCGAAGATCAACAGCGTATCGGTGAGCACCATACACATCGTCGGCACATCGGCCCCGGCAGGCGCACGCGACGGCAAATCTTCAAACGCCCGCACTGCATCGTAACCAAGCCAGCCCACCGCCCCGCCCCAAAAACGCGGCAAACCGGGCACGTCGACCGGTTTCATATCAGCCAACACTTCGCGCAACGCTGCACTTGGATCCGCAGCAGCCCAGCTCGCTTCACGCGGTGCACCGCCGTGATCGAGATCGAACCAGGTAGCCGTGGCCGTGCCATTGTGCCAACGCAGCACCGCTCGGGGTGCCACCCCAACGAACGAATACGCGGCCCATTGCTCGCCACCGACGACTGACTCCAGTAAGAACGAATATTCACCGCCCGCAATCGCAGCGTACGCCGCCACCGGGGTCTCGGTATCCGCCACTAGTTCGCGATACACGGGAATTAAATTGCCGTGCGCTGCCGCAGCGATAAACTCTTCCCGGCTTGGCGTATACATTCGCTGCGCAAGGTAGCCGTCGCCGAGGCACAGCACAAGGTGAGTGATCGCCTGTGCGACCACGGGCCTTAATGATATAGACAGCGCATGATCGCAAGCGCCACCGAACTGTCATCTGTTGACCCTGAAATCGCCGATTTGCTCGCACTCGAAGCGCGCCGGCAATCCGACAAAGTCCGGTTGATTGCATCGGAAAATTACGTTTCCAAAGCTGTGCTCGCAGCCACCGGCTCGGTGTTGACCAATAAATATTCGGAAGGTTACGCGGGCAAACGCTACTACGAAGGCCAGCAGTACGTGGATGCAGTCGAATCGATTTGCATCAGCCGCGCCAAATCGCTGTTCAGCGCGGACCATGTCAATGTTCAGCCATACAGCGGCTCGCCAGCCAACCTCGCTGTGTACTTTGCGTTTTGCAAACCCGGCGACACGGTGATGGGTTTGGGCTTACCGGCCGGTGGTCACTTGACCCACGGCTGGCCAGTCTCGATCAGCGGCACCTACTTTCGCGCGGTGCAATATGGCGTCCGGCCCGACACCCACCGCATTGATCTCGACGAAGTTCGCGATTTAGCCCGCAAAGAAAAACCACGATTATTGTTTGCTGGCGGCACCGCGGTGCCACGCACCATTGAATTTTCTGCGTACGCTGAAATCGCCAAAGAAGTTGGCGCAATTTTCGTTGCTGACATTGCGCACATTTCGGGCTTAGTTGCTGCGGGCGTTCACCCAACGCCGGTGCCACACGCCGATGTGGTTTCGACCACCACGCACAAAACCTTGCGCGGCCCACGCGGCGGCATGTTGATGTGCAAAGAAGGCCACGCCAAAGCTATCGACCGCGCGGTGTTCCCGGGCTTGCAAGGTGGCCCGCACAATCACACCACTGCGGCACTCGCTGTGGCGTTGCGTGAAGCTAACACGCAAGAATTCCAAAAATATGCAGTGCAAATTGTCGCCAACGCCAAAGCGTTAGCCGCCGCCATGAACGAACGCGGCTTCACGCTGATTACCGGCGGCACCGACAATCACTTGATCTTGTGCGACCTGACGTCGAAAAATGTGTCGGGCAAAATCGCTGCGAAAGCACTCGACGCCGCCGGCATCGAACTCAACTACAACAGCGTGCCGTTTGACACCCGCAAACCGTTTGATCCGTCGGGCATCCGCATCGGCACCGCTGCGGTGACATCGCGTGGTTTCAAAGAACCGCAGATGGTGCAAATCGCCGAATGGATGGCGCAAGTCGTGGCGGCCCCCGCCGACGAAACCCTCGGCCGTCGCATCTCCGGCGAAATCCGCGAATTGTGCGCCAAGTTTCCAGCGCCCGGCATTGATTGTTAACCCGCAATCCAGCATTGGACGTTTGACCGTCCGGTTACCGGACAAAAGTAAAATTTCCAGCGAGCCACGCAACGCTTCACCGTGTTGTCGATGCCAGCAACCGCCGGCTGAAATATTCAGCAGTGGCCATGTCATACCGATCCCGTGCCCGGTCGAAATAGTCCGCAGGAACGCGGTATCGCCACCGCGACGGCCACCGTTCAGGTTGCGTTCAGCTTGCCATGCAAAGGTTTGAGCGAACCCAACAACGCAGGATATGTCATATGAGATTTAGCGCCATTTTCGCTTTTGCATGCATCGCCGCAATGACCTCACCCGCATTTGCAGCGGAGAAACGACTTAAGAAAGCCGACGTCCCTGCTGTCGTGCTGGCCGCAGTCGCTGCGAAATATCCCAAAGCAACGTTAACGGAATTTGCGCAAGAGGACGAAGCGGGCAAAACCGTCTACGAAGTCCAGCTCAAGGTAGGCAAAGCCAAGACCGAACTCAGCGTCTCGGCCGACGGGAAAATTCTAACCGAGGAAAAAACGATTGCGCGAAAAGAACTACCCGCAGCTGTGGGGAAGTCACTGTCGACCTCGCTGTATGCGAAAGCTAAGCTCATTAAAATTGAAATGGTGACCGATAGCGCCAAGCCCGACGCGCCCACCTATGAAATCTTGGTTACGCATCAAGGCAAAGCACACGAACTCGTGTTCACGGCCACCGGCCAGCTAACGAAAGATGAAACCGAAAGTGAGGATGCAGACTAATGAGTACGTTCGCGGGCAAGTGCCAACGCGACCGGGCCAGCCGTATCGTGAGCGGGTCGGCCTCGGTCCCAGGATACGCGCGGTCGCGGCATGTCCGCGCCAGAATCGTTTTTATCTATTTTGCTGCGCTAGCGTCGCTACCAGCTTGTGCAACTGCGACGCGTGACCGGGCATGGCTCGCGACAGCGACGTTCGAGCGAACCCAGCTGCGGCTTGGCCCACGGTCACTCAGTGCCGGGGCCGAACTGCCACCAAAGATTTCTTTACGCGATGGCATCGACTCTAGCGAAGCCGTCGCAGTTGCGTTGTGGCGCAGTCCCGCTCTACAAGCCGAACTTACCAATCTCGATTCGGCCCTTGCTGATTTTGATGAAGCCAGGCGTTCTGCGAATCCACGTTTTTCGTTCTTAGCACCCATTGATCCACGCCAGCTTGCCCTTGTGCTGGCGTGGCCGATCGAAGCTATTTGGCAAGTGCCGCTGCGCACCAAGGCCGCCAATCGGGAGGTTGAGCGCGTTGCCGAATCATTGGTCCAAATTGTACTTAACCTCGAACGTGATGTCCGGATCGCCCACGCTGACGCCTATGTTGCGCGTGCGCGCATTGCAGTGTTGGAGGCCATAGCCGTAGCCTGGCGCGACGCCGCCGTCGTGGTCGAAGCACGGGCCCGTGCTGGCGATATTGCGCCTGCGGATGCCGCAGCGATCCGCGCCGAAGCAACGATTGCCACAGATGCTATTACGCGCGCGCAGCACGAAACGGTAATCACCGAAGCGCGCCTACTTGCTTTGCTTGGTGCGCCCTGGCCTACACTGCCGCGACTTGCACCACGCGCTGCAAGTACGCCCACAGTTGTCACCCGCGACCAACTCGTGGCCCAAGCGTATCGCCAACGACCAGATGTACGCGCTGCGGAACTTGCCATTCACGTCGCTGCGGCCCGCGGCAAATGGGAACGGGCGCGCGTATTCTCGCTAGTGGCAACCCTCGACGGCCAGGCGCTGAGCGGGCAACGGAAACCCTACGTTAGTTTCGGCGCCCAGCTTGATGTGCCGATTTTCTCGCAAAATCAAGGCGGCATTGGTCGCGCCGACGCCGCTGTCGCAAAAGCCGGCTACCTGTACGCGGCAAGTCGCATCGCCGTGGCGATGGAGGTCACGTCAGCCCTCGCAGCGACGCAGCGAGCGACAACGTCATTGGTTGCCTACGACGCGGTGCTGCGTGCCCTGGTTGACGCATCCAAAAGCGCGCGGCTTGCGTTTGAAGATGGTGCGGAGTCCTACCTTGTTGTCGTCGATGCGATGCGGCGCGAAGCGGACGCTCGGTTGCGTCGGATCGATCTTGATGCCGAGCTTGCCCGCGCCGAGGCTGAACTTGCGCGTGCCGTCGGTGGCATCCTAGATCCGGAGACAAAATGAACGGCGTCTATTTCGTAACACTCGTACTTACGGTTGCAACCGCGGCCTGCTCAACATCATCTACGCCTGCATCCGAAGCGCCGGCAAAATTAGTTGCACCTACAACGCTCGACGGATTGTCGATGGTTGTGCTCCGCCCCGAATCGGCAGCCGCACTGGGCATCGAAGTCGCCCCAGTTGAACAAGTCATCGCGGCGCGCAACTTGGTTGTCGGCGGTGAAGTTATGGTTCCAGCTGGCCGCGATATTGTGCTCGCAGCGCCAGCGAGTGGCCGCATTGCAACTGCACCAACATCACTACCAAGGCCGGGCGAACAGGTTCGCGCCGGGCAAGCACTGCTGTCGCTCATTCCGATTGCCTCAGTCGACCGCGACGTGCGTGCCAAGGCCACGCGCGAGCTTGAAACCGCCCAGGCCGAGCTTGCACTTGCCGAGGCCCGACTAACCCGGGCCCAAACCATGGTCGCCGATCGTTCAGGCAGCCAGCGCAGTCTTGATGAGGCGCAAGCCCAGCGCCAGGTCGCCGCAGCCGCCGTGAGCGCCGCGCAGGCCCGTGGTCGCACAATTGCCAGTGGCTCACTCGACTCCGACATTGCCTTGTCGGTGCGCAGCCCCGTCGACGGTGTTGTACGAGCAGTGCGAGTCACGCTGGGGCAATCGGTACCGCAAGGTGCTTCGCTCGTAGAGATCGCAGGCACCGGCCGCTGGGTGCGGGCGTCCTTTGCCGGTAGCGATGCCCAAGCGATGACCACGTTACGCGAAGTCCATGCGCGACGCCCCGGCAGCAATGACAGCGTTCAGCTGGCGGCGGTGATGTCGCCGCCCTCGGCGGATTTTGCCCGTGGCACGATCGATCAATTTTTCATGTTGCCCGACGCTGGGAATTGGACGCCGGGCGAGCGCGTGATGGTCGAAGTCGTAACTGCGACCCAAGATACCTGGCTTGCGGTTCCGATCACCGCCGTGGTGCGCGATGCCGAAGGTGGCGCATGGGTGTACGAGCAAACCGCACCGAACTCGTTTCGAAGGCGACGGGTACTACCGATTCGGCGCGATGGCGAACGCATGTTGCTGGCCCGCGGCCCAGCGCAAGGCACCCTTGTGGTGAGCGTCGGCACCATCGAACTTTGGGGCTTTGAGCTTGGAGCAGATCGATGATCCGTCAGCTAGTCGAAACCTGTCTCCAGCGCCGCTGGTGGGTAGCAGCCCTCGCGGCCGTCGTACTCGTGGCCGGCTTTGTTGAGGCCAGACGCGCGCCGGTCGATGCCTTCCCCGAATTTGCGCCACCGTTGGTTGAAGTCCAGACCGAAGCGCCGGGGCTTTCGAGCCTTGAGGTTGAAAATTTGATTACCACCCCGATCGAGAGCGCGCTGGCGGGTACGTCGTTCTCGACCACCGTGCGCTCACGCTCCGTGCTCGGGCTTTCTTCGGTTGTTGTCGTGTTTGAACAAGGCACGGATCTCTTCGTCGCACGCCAACTGGTGCAGGAACGGTTGCCGCGTGCACAAGCGTTGTTGCCGGCGGCGGCCCGCACACCGTCGATGCTCGCCCCAGTGTCGTCGACCAGCCGCATCTTAAAAATTGGCTTGACGTCCAAGACCTTGAGCCAGACCGACATCACCGACCTGGTGGATTGGGCGGTGCGGCCGCGCTTGCTGGCTATCGCCGGTGTAGCCAACGTTGCAGTGTGGGGCGCGCGCGCGCGCGAGTACACAATTCGAATTGACCCAACCCGACTTGAGATAGCAGGCGTGAGCATGGAAGAAACCCTGCGTGCGCTGCAAGGTGCCACGGCGCCATTGCCGGGCGGCTACCTCGATGGCCCGCTGCAACGCATGCCGGTACAACACGTCGCGACGGCGAGCTCGGTATACGAACTTGGGGTCCTCGCAATCGCAACCAAAGGTGGCGCAGTGACGCACCTCAATGATGTCGCCTGGGTAACCGACAGCTTCCCGCCGCCGATCGGCGATGCCGTCGTGAATGACCAGCCCGGCCTGTTGTTGATCATAGAGAAGCAGCCTTGGGGCAATACGGTTGAAATCACCAAGCGCGTCGACCAGGCCCTCGCTGCACTACGCCCAGCCCTGCCCGGTATCGATATCGATGCGGGCATCTTTCGACCAGCTTCCTTTATCCAGCGATCCATCGCAAACCTTGAGACCGCGATGGTGATTGGCTGCGCCCTGGTGATTCTGATTCTGTTTCTGTTTTTATGGAGCTGGCGCACCGCGCTCATTAGTGCGGTGGCCATTCCATTGTCGTTGGGAGTCGCAATTTTAGTGCTTAGAGCTACCGGCACCACGATCAACACAATGATTCTCGCAGGGTTTGTGATCGCCCTCGGCGAAGTTGTCGATGACGCCATCATCGACGTCGAAAACATTCTGCGGCGGCTGCGAGAAAACCACCTGCTCGCGACGCCGCGTTCGGCCCTTGCGATCGCACTCGACGCCTCACTTGAGGTACGCAGTGCGGTGGTATACGCGACGGCGATCGTCGTGCTGGTTTTTCTACCGGTGTGGTTTCTTGACGGCGTTGCCGGCACTTTTTTTCGGCCATTAGCATTGGCGTACGGACTCGGCGTGCTGGCCAGCATGGTGGTGGCGCTCACGGTGACGCCCGCGTTGAGCTTGCTGCTGCTGCCCGGCATGCTCGACCAACCGCAACGTTCACCCTTGATGCGTTGGCTCGAAGCCAAGTATCAGGTGCTGTTACCAAAGCTATTACGCAAGACTCGCCTGTTGGTGTGGAGCGGTGCGGCGTGTCTGGCGGTGGCTACCATTGGTTTTTTCAGGCTTAGCAACGCATTCCTGCCTGATTTTCGCGAGAACGACTTCCTGATGCACTGGGTGGCTCAGCCTGGAACGTCACTACCGGCGCTGCAGCGCACCACCTTGCGCATTAGTCGCGAGCTTCGCGCTATTCCGGGTATTCAAAGTTTTGGTGCGCATCTTGGGCGCGCCGAATCGGCGGATGAAATTGTCGGGCCGAACTTCGCGGAGTTGTGGGTGCATGTTGACCCAGCACAAGATCATGACCATGCCGTAGCGCTGGTCCAAGCCGCGATCGCACGCTACCCGGGGCTTCGCCGTGATGTTGAAACTTATTTGCGCGAGCGGGTAGACGAAGTCATCACCGGCACCAGCGGCGCTATCGTGGTTCGCGTGCTGGGCCCAAACTTAAGCGCGCTGCGGCAAGGCGCAGATAGCATTGCGGCCCGAATTCGCACCGTGGCGGGCGTAGCCAGTGTTCGGGTTGAGCAGCAAGCCCTCGTGCCGGAAGTGCGAGTTGAAGCGCGGCCCGAGGCTGCGGCCCTCGGTTTTCTCGCCGGTGATGTGCGACGCGCCGTCGCGCTGCTGGTGCTCGGCGAGCGCGTCGGTGAAATCATTCGCGATGGGCGCTCGATTCCAATTGTGGCCCGCGGACCGAACCTTGTTGACCAAGATCCTTCTGCCCTACAAGACACCATCATAACCTCGGCCGCAGGCACGCGTGCTCGCGTTGGCGATGTCGCCACCCTCACCATTGCGTCGACGCCGAATGCTGTCCCCCACGAAGGCGGAACCCGACGCATCGATATTTCGGTAACCGTGAACGGCGACTTGGGCACCGCCGCGAAAGGTGTAGCCGAAGCGGTTCGTGCAGTGCCGCTGCCTCCGGCTCACCGCGCTGAAGTGCTAGGCGAGTGGCGCGAGCGCGAAGCTGCAAAATCGCGCTTGCTTTGGCTTGCGCTGATGTCGCTCACCCTCATCGTCGTGATTCTCTACAGCGATGTAAAAACCTGGCGGCGCACCGCACTTGTCGTTGCCAGTTTACCGTTTGCCCTAGTCGGCGGCGTCGCCGGCGCTTGGCTGGCGGGCGGCGTATTGTCACTTGGCTCGTTGGTCGGCCTGGTCACCGTATTGGGCATCGCAGCGCGCAATGGGATTCTGCTGGTTAGCCATTACCGCCAACTCGAAGCCGAAGGCGAAGCCCTAGGTTATCCACTTATTGTTCGAGGCACCATTGAACGCCTCGGGCCAATCGTCATGACGGCGCTGGCGACAGCGTTGGCGCTTGTCCCACTGGTCATTGCAGGCAACCAACCTGGCCACGAAATTGAACATCCAATGGCCGTGGTGATTTTAGGCGGACTTGTCAGCTCGACGCTGATGAACCTGGTCTTGATGCCAGCCATGTATCTGCGCTTCAGTCAGCCACCGAGCGCAAGCGATCAATCTGGCGCTGCGAAAATGGTAGCATAACGACATGCGTGTGTTGGTCGTCGATGATGAAGCGGATGTTCGGAGTGTCGTGGCGCGCGCGCTCACGTCCGACGGATTTGCCGTCGCGACCGCCGCCGACCTTGAATCGGCGCGTGACCGTATCGCCGAGGGTACTGACCTCATCGTGCTCGATCTTCGCTTGCCCGATGGCTTCGGACTCGACCTGTGCCGCGAATTGCGAGCCGATGGCTCGCAATTGCCGATCCTATTGCTAACCGCGTTGTCACAAGTTGCGCGCCGCGTCGAAGGCCTGGATGCGGGAGCCGATGACTTTCTGGCCAAACCGTTTGCCGTCGCTGAGTTGCGAGCACGAGTGCGCGCACTTGGCCGGCGCGGCGCACTACCCCGAGGACTAGTCTACACATTCGAGGACGTGGTGCTTAATTTTGCAGGCCGGGCCGCCAGTCGAGCCGGGCGCGACATCGCGGTGACGTCGAAGGAATGGGCCATTTTGGATCTGCTCGCGCAGCGCAACGGTCGCATCGTTTCAAAAATAGATTTACTTGATGGCGTATGGGGTGAAGCCAGCGAATCAGCAAACGGCAGTCTCGAAGTACTAATCGCCCGGCTGCGGCGGAAACTAGGCGCCCAACTTATTCGCACCCTGCGCGGCGAAGGCTACGCCTTGGAGAAGGGCCAGTCGCATGCCACGTAAAACCAGTCTTGCCAGCCGTATTGCATGGGGGTCAGCCTTGGCCGCAGCTGCGGCTGCATTGCTGGCCGCGATCGCGACAAGTATGTTGGCTGCCTTTCTGCTTCAGCGCGCCGAAGACCGGCGACTGCAAGATGCCGCGTTAGTCTTAGCGGACGAACTAACCGAACCGCAGACAACCCCAACCAGTCTCGATGAAATCGTTCGTGAGGAGCGCCAAGAAACCAATCATACCGGCATTTTGTTTGCGGTGTTTAACAAGGATGGCCATCAGGTCGCCGGTGAAACTCAACTTACCGTGCCCGCAGCCGGCACCTGTGCGACGACGAGCCAAGAGACATTGCGCGTGTGTCGGCACACTGCTGCGAATGGGACAATTGCGGTGGCAGCCGCGGCCCATGCAGTGCCGACCTCACTGTTCGCCTTGGCGGCATGCATCGCGGCCCTGCTGGCCGGCGTTGTGGCGTGGCTGGTGAGCCGACCGATATCGCGTCTGACAATTGCGCCACTATCAAGACTGCGAGCCCGGCTGGCCTTACTCAATATGGATGGAACCCAGCCGCGCGAGTTTGGCCCGGTCGAGCACGTGCTTGAAGTTGACCAACTGCGAACCACCATCGAACAGCTTTTTCAGCGCGTACATCGAGCCATCGATCAAGCGCAACATTTTGCGGCCAACGCCGCCCATGAACTACGCACACCGCTGACCACCATTCGCGCTGAGCTGGAATTGCTCGCCGAAGATAACGCCCTGAGCGTCGAAGCAACCGCGAACATCGTGCGGGTCGAAGGCAAAGTTGCAGAAATGGCAATCTTGGTGGATCGACTTCTAGTGCTCGCTACTCCGAAAAGTGAATCACCCGGTGCCACGGAGACAATTTCACTACACGACGTATTCGATGACGTTATTGCAACACTGCCTAGCGATGAGCGTCAACGCATCACGATGACGGATGCCGATGCAACGGTGCGCGGCGATGCGGTGCTGCTGACCACGATGGTCAGCAACGCCCTCGCCAATGCACTCAAATTCGGTCGTGAGATACATGTGACTATTTCGCAGGCTGCCGGCGCTGCAATGATTCATATCGACGACGATGGCCCCGGCGTCGAGCCAGCTGACCGAGCGCGCATTTTCGAGCCATTCTTTCGTACAACTGAGGCCATGCGCCGGCGCATCCCGGGGCACGGGCTGGGGTTGGCCTTGATTCGGCACATCGCCGACACCCACAATGGCCGCGCAACCTTCGTTGACAAACCGGGGCGCGGGGCGCGGCTCGCCATTGAACTTCCGATTGCAATGGGCACATGAGGTCGTGCGCGTTGCCTGCAAAACAATACCGAACAATCCAAACCCGCCAAATTCAAATATCCGGCAACCGGCCAGCCCTCGCTGTGCGCGACAAGCCTAGCGAGCGACCACCACGTCCATCTCGGTGGTCAAATCCCGGCCCCAGGGGATTTCGAGCGCAGCGAGCACCTGCCATTCGATCGGCCCAGCCGAGGGCGTCAATGCCGAGGCAACAACTCGTACCGCGTCGACCAGCGGTGAGGTGCCCAACGACGACGGCCGCATGTCCAACGCATCGGGCGGCACCGTCAACTCGAAGCTGACCTGGGTTGGCTCATACAGTTTGGCACCGCTGAGTTCTTGTTCGAACTGATACACGCCGGCGTAAGAAGTCCCGACGCTGCGGCCGTTGGAATTTTTTGTAACCGAAACAATTTTTTGCCTGGCCCGCAAAGTTACCACCAGCCGCTTGGCTTCGACTGGCTCGGTGATGCGCAGCACCACCCGCCCTTGCAGCAGCGCACCCGGTGCAACTCGCAGCTTATCTAGCTCAAGCCCAATGCTGCCGCGACCAAGCCCGGTGACTTGTTTCGAGGTTTGTTTGATCGTGCCACCGGCTTGTTTTAGCTTGCCGCCCAAACCGGTAAAAAACCGCCCAGCGCTGCGCAGCGCATCATCAGCATCCGACATGGTGCAACGCTAGCACGAACACTATCGCTGCGAACTCCCTCGCTACTTGGTGCATTTCGCTGCAAGTGCATGAGTCTTGCAGTAGTCCGTAATCTCGACCGTCTGAGTGCGCTCCTTGTGCCAAGCGTCGGCTTTGGCTTTGTTGATACGTGCTTGTTCTTCGGCGGCGGCTTTGCGTTGCGCCAAGATTTTTTGCTGTTGCGCCGATTGTGCCGCCGACGCATCGGCTGCCGCAATCCGGGCAAGTGCAGCATCCAACGTAACTTGCGCATCACCTAGCTTGGATTCAAATTCGCCAACTTTGGCGTACTCGGCTTTGCGTTTCTGGTTGGCGTCAGTGCGTTGCGCATCGGCTTGCAGCCGGGCCGTCGCTGCAGCATCGGCGCGGTCGGCACGATTCAAGGCAAACGCCACCGTGCCGGAAACTCCGAGGCAAGCAATAATCGCTGCGGCCATCATCCAGCGCGGCCGTTTTTGCGCTGCCAAGCTGCGCGCCAACTCCAACTCCATGCGCACCCGATGGGTTGCGAGCTGCTCGGCTTGATGTGCTGCTTCAGCTGCAAACGCGGCTTGCTCGGCTTGCCGCACTT
>JAYWHS010000298.1:0-4865 GCA_043777635.1 Kofleriaceae bacterium
CCGGCGCAGCCCTTGATAGTGTATTCACCGCTGAAACCACGCCGGTGCCACTGCAATCCCCTGGGCCATTGGCGGCACGGGCTGAGCGGCCGGGCCGCAACACTGACGCCGGTGCGTTGGCCAGCGACAGCGGCCGAATCCAGCCCAAGTTGCTAGACACATCACCGTCGCCGCGTCCCGAAGCGCGCGGCAAATCGCTGTCCCGCGCTCCAGGTTCGATCACGACATCTTCAGCTGGCAGCGTAACGAGCAATATTGCAATTCCCGCAGTTGCGCCCGAACCAATGCCGGCTGGTAAAAAATCGGGCAACGGCCCAGCTCTTGCCATTGCAGGGCTTGCGGTTGCAGCGGCGGCTGCAGCTGCCGTATGGTTTTTAGTGCTTCGCGATACCAGCAAGCCAGCTGATCCATCGACGTCGAAACCCGCGCTTGCTAGTGGCGCATCGGGTTCAGACAAACCAGATACTAGGCCCACTAACCTGGGTTCCGGCTCCAACGGATCGGCCGAGGCTGCTGTTGCCGTGGGTTCTAACACGCCGGTGAATGACGGTTCGGGTTCAGCGCAACCTACGGTGGCGGCCGAGTTGGTCACCACGGTGGTTACGGCGAAAGGTTCCAAAGCCGTGAAAATCGAGGTGGTGGGCACCGATCAAAAAGGTCCATCGCCGCTGTCGGCCAAACTTGAAAAGGGCAAGACGTACACAATCCGAGCAAGTGCGCCGGGTTTTAAAGCGACTGAAATCGAAGTAATCGGCGGCACGGCAACGGCCAGCGCTGATGTCGTGGCAAAGCCACGTAGTGTGAAAGTGGACAGCACTCCAGCGGGTGCCGCCATTGCCATCAATGGCGTTGCGACCGGCAAGGTCACGCCAAGTGAGATCGAATTAAAGAGCCGGACCGGCAGCGTGCGCATTGCATTGCGTAAAGCCGGCTTTACCGCAACCAGCATTTTGGTGCCGGCCGCTTCGTTCACTGAAGACATTGATCGGATGTTAGCGACGGCATCAAGCTCACTTAACGTGGCGCGCAGTGGCACGTCAAATGGCAATAACAACACCGGTAACAGCACCGGCAGCAACACCGGTAGCGGTTCCGACACGGGCGCGGGCAACGGTTCCGACGCAGGCACGGGTAGCGGCAGCGACACCACCACGCCCGACGTCAAGCCCGACGTCAAGCCCGACGTCAAACCCGACGACAAACCGTTAACGGGCTCAGGCGCAGCCGGCTCAGGCGAACCGCAGCCAACCTGGCTCAAGTAGCCCTGGCGTGGGCTTGATACAGCTAACACGCACCGCGTTATTGGCCATCTTGTTCAGCACCGGATGTACGTGTCGTGACAACGTTACGACCGCGGCAGTCACGCCAACCAACTCGATAGTGGCGACACCGCTGGACGCCAGGCCCAACAGCGTTACCCGCGACGGCGCGGCAGTCGTCGCAGTCGACGGTGCGAAGTCCCTCGCCTTACGCGTACAACCGCTGCAAGCCAACGATGATGCCACTCTTGCCGCGTTGGCGACATTTCCCGGTAGCGCGGTAGTGCGGCCAAGCCGACGCCTGCTCAATGACACCCAATCGTTTGCTGTGAGCTGTGGCCCCAGTAGCGGCACGTTTGAACTGCTCCGCAGCCATTTGCAGAGCCAAGGCTGGAGCGAAGATTCGCAACGCAACAGCGATAGCGTCCAGGCAGTCACAGCGCAACGCGATGGCCTGAGCGTGTCGATTATAGTCGAGCCGTCAAAACGACCCGATTGCGCTGGCGCAACCGCATCTATTACAGCGTTTCGATTGCAGCGGTAACTGAGCGGTACTTACGCGGTTTTGGTAGCGGCCATCCGGGCTTTTTGAATATCGCCCATCATCCCAATCACCAAACGGGGGTCGGTAAATACATTTAACTTGGGCGCTAACGCCTTTGCGTAGCGATCGAAATACAACAATTGTTTAGTGATCAAAATGAACTCTTTCGGCATCTTCACGCGGTGCTTGGTCGCTGTGCGCTGGATGCCAGGCAGAATCTCAGCGTAGTTCACTTCACCGAACGACTTCACCAGCAGGGGCGTGTAGGTGATGCCGAGGTCTTTGACAAAGGCCTCCATATCGAGACCATCGGGGGTACCAGCCATCTCACAGATAATTTCACCGAGACGTTTGTAGTTACCCATGGCAAACGCGATCATGTAGTCGGTGACCAAGAAGCGTTCTTTGTCATCGAAACGACCAACGATCCCAAAATCCAAAAATCCTAAGTCACGATCGTCGAGGATCATCAGATTCCCGGCGTGAACGTCACCGTGGAAAAATCCGTAAAACACCACGCATTGGAACCAGCCACGCAGGCCATCGACGAGCGAGGTTTCGCCGTCAATGCCGCGCTTTGCAATCTCATCATAATTGTCGACGCGGACGCCCGAGAATTTTTCCATCACCAACACTTTTTGCGTGATGAACCCGGCGTGTGGGATTGGCGCACGGATATTTTTATGTCCGAGCTCGGCCATGATCGAATTGAACCGATCGAGATTAGCTGCTTCTTTGCGGAAATCCAATTCCTCCATCAAAGTTGCCGCAAAGTCTTCGACGACACCGACTGGATTTGCCAGCTCGGCGTCTTTTTTGAATCGTGCCAACATTTGCGCCAAAAAGCGCATGATCTTCATATCTGACTCACAGCGCTTATCGATGCCAGCGCGTTGCACTTTGATGACGACTTTGGTGCCATCGCGCAGCTCGGCAGCGTGTACTTGCGCAATCGACGCTGACGCCAATTGTTTAGGCTCGACCGTAAGTTGCGCTGCTTTTTCGGCGCCCAGCTCGGTTTGCAATGTCCGCTTAACTTCTTCAAATGAAATTGGTTTGACGCTGTCGAGTACACGTTGGAACTCTTTGACGTAGGCATCAGGGAACATGCCCGCCGACGACGCAATGATTTGACCAAACTTGATAAACGTTGGCCCCATGTCTTCGCACCACATGCGAATGAGTGCCGGCCGCGACAACTTCTCGTAGGTTTGTCCGGTGATTTTCTTGGCAACCCAGCGCAGACCAATGCGATCGACCAACCACAGCCCGAAGTACTTCGAGCTAACCAACGCAAACGCCCACAGTCGGCGCGGCACAGGCAACACAATCGACAGCAACAGCAACGCTCCAAATACCGCGAGCAGCGTGTAAAGAACCATGCCGAATTGTACACTGCGGCGCTTGCGACCGGCCGGTTCCAAACATTTTTTTAGGCGGCAATGCCAACTGCAGCCCAACCTTCCCATTCCCATTCCCATTCCCAGCGGCGGTTTTACCAACACATAGCTAACGCCAAAACTGTGCGTTTTATGGCCGGCCAGCTATATTGATACGCAATGTCTTGGATTGTTTGGATTCGGCGTGCCGTGGTGACGGCGGCTACGAGTGCATTGAGCGCTGCATGCACCGACTTTGCACCACCCTCAAGCCTTGAACGGCCGACGGTGATCGCAATTACCGCAGAGCCTCCGACGGTGGGCCTAGGGCAATCAACGCGGCTCGAACTGATTGTCGCATCGGCCGATGGCCAACGTGCGGTGAATGCGGCGCAATGGAGCATCACGCCAACGATTCCCGGCCTACCCGCGCTTGGCAGCGTGACCACCAACCTCGACGGTAGTGCCACCTACGTTGCGCCGGCCGTGCTGCCAACTTTGCCGGCCGACGCCCAACCGATCGATACGGTTGCGGTTGACCTCATGCTTGGCGACGTGGCAACTCGTTCGGCGAAGGTAATCGTGATTGCTAATCTACCGCAGCCGCCACAGAACCCAACCATCACCAGTTTACTAGTCGACAACCAGGAAGCGCCAACCGCCATCACGCTCAAGGCTGGCATGCGGGCAAACTTGCGCGCAGAAATTGATCCAATCGCGACCGACGCCGCAGCGTATGCTTGGTACGCATCGATCGGCAAAATCGACCAGTACTTGTCCAACCCGACCAGCATCTTGGCCGACGAGCCCGGCACCGGCTGGCTATTTTTTGTTGTGCGCGACGGCCAACTGGGCGTGGCCTGGCGCAAAATGCCAATCATTGTGCAGTAGAGTCGCGGGCGATGCTGACCGAGGTTCGCGCTGGCGCACATACCCTTCGCGGCGTTTCCGTCGGCGGCGTGTACACGTCGATCGCCGTACCGGAACTTGGTGTGCTGTTTGACCTGGGTATGCCAGCGCGCTCGACTGCCACCATTGATACGTGGTTGTTGTCGCATGGCCACGCCGATCACATCGGAGCTATCGCAGCGCAACTAGGCATCCGGGCCTTGCATGGCAAGACGTCACCACCGCGCTTGTTGATGCCGGCCGAAATCGTCGACGATGTAGCCGCGGCGTTAGCCGCACTTACCAAATTACAGCGCTGGCCACTGCAAGTTGTCGCGGTGCCGATGCGGCCCGGCGATGAAGTACAACTACGTGGCGACTTGTTTGTGCGAGCTGTCAAAACCTTTCATCCAGTACCGTCGTTGGGTTACGTGGTGGTGCGTAAAGTCAGCAAGCTCAAAGCCGAACTGGTTGGCTTGCCCGGTGCGGAGATCGCTGCGCTGCGTCGCGCCGGCGAAAATGTAGCGGTGATCGAAGAGCGGCTCGAACTCGGCTACGCCACCGACACGTTGATCTCGGTACTTGATCATGCGCCAGATCTGTTGCGGTGCGCGACCCTGATTCTCGAATCGACATTTCTCGACCAACGCAAATCGCGTGACGCGGCACGCGCCGGTTGTCATATTCATCTCGACGACATTATCGAGCGCGCCGACGATTTTATGCACTCGGATCTCCACCATTTGGTGTTGATGCATTTTTCGCAACTGTATGCGCCGCACGAAATCGACGGGC
>JAYWHS010000299.1:0-4864 GCA_043777635.1 Kofleriaceae bacterium
TTTGATTGAATTGCCCAGGTCGCGCTTATGGTGCCGGTCGGCGGCGGGGCATCTTTGGCGGGCGCATCTGGAAACGAGCCGCCGGAACCGCAGCTTGCAAGAGCCAACACCAACCCCAGTGCAATTGCCGAACTGGTGACCGCGTTTTGTAGCCAAGCAACCCGAGGCAGCTCGACTGCTGTGAATCGTTGAATTTTCGAGAACATCAGCTAATTGTCGCGCACTGGCAGCGACTTTTCAAACAGTACGAAGTGACATGGCACTTTAGTTGGACGATGCAGATAAGGGGCCGCACCAACTTCGCGATAGCCAAGGCCGCGATACCAACGCAGCAAGTCTTCGCGTGCGCTCACCACGTCGAGGGTCACCGCGTCACAACCCAACGCACTGCTCAGCGCTTCGGCGATGGCGACCAAGCGGCGGCCAATACCAAGCCGTTGCATATCGGGATCAACCGACACCATAGAAATTTTCGAATGTTTCAACGTGCTCGGACGGTGTTCGCAAGCATCGCTGCTAGCTTCGTTGGCACCATACGCATCAACGAAGATGGCTCCAGCGAGGCCGCTGGGCCCGTCAATAACCAAAAACTCACCCTCATCAAGCAGTTCGCTGATTTCGGCAGCAGAGGTCCGGTTACCGTCGACGAAAAACGCTTCGGCACGGTAGGCCTGATTCACCAGGTCGGCGATCGCCGCAGCATCCGCCAATGTGGCGCGGCGCGCCGATGCTGAAACCGCTCCACTTCGCATACTCGTAGCTGACAATTCAACCGACGCAACCGAGATAATCATTCAAGCTCCTCAAACGCCAAAGGCGCACGCCCACAGATAACAGAATGGTCCGACATTGCAGCAACTATCGCAACAATTTGAGATCCCGGGATCGGTTGATCATACAAGGGACTTGCCCGCTTGCCCGGCCCTTCTGCTGCCGACGCATTGCCGGCATTCAACCCACCGCACGTTACTCGCGCGATTTTCGCGGCAGCATGAGGTCGCGGTTGCCGGTCGGCATGAGCCGCGATCACCGCCCCCAACGTTCAGCCCAGGGCTGGTACATCAAGTTGCGACAACAACATCGGCGCAAGCAATTTGGCGCGCAGCAACATGACTACTTGATCGCTGAACGCCAAGGTGTGGCGCACTAGCTCGTCGAGCGGCATCGGTAACGCCACGCCACTTTCCAAAACTCGGCGACGAAAAATATCGATCTCCGCAGCGATCAACGTACGCACCGCGTCAGTAAGTGGCGAAATCAGCGAAGCGGGAAACACATCCTGGAGCCCAACCTTGCGAACCGCAACCATCACGTCCAACAGCTGCGCATCCAAACCGCTATACACCGGGCCGTCCGCAGTTCGCTCGGCCACGATGGCGCCGGAACGTTCAAGCTCAATGAGTTCGGACAGCGCAATCCCGTCGCGCACCAACTGGTCGCGACTGATCCAGCCAGGACGACCGGCCCGCAATTCTGTTACCAGCGGTGCAAGCTCGCCGAGCACACTGCGATTGCGCTGTTCAACATCGGCGCGTATTTTGGCGCTGGGTGCTGGTTCGAGTAGTTCTGCAATTACTCGCAGCGGCAAAAAGCGCTCGGCCTGCAATTGCCGGATGACCGCGATGCGTTCAACTAACACCGCATCGTAGTAGGCCATATTACGACTGGTGCGCAGCTCAGGCTCGGGCAGCAAGCCTTCGCGCATAAAGTGCTTCAACGTCGGCGCGCTGACCCCACTGCGCCGCGACAACTCGGACATTTTTATTAACTCAACGCCATCACGCACCCGTTTACGACGTGGCTTGTCGCGTTGCGCTGTTGCCATCGCACTACTCTACACAAGTTAGCTAGGTTTGGGGTGGCCGCGTGCTGCATGCGCCCGCATCGTCGAGGCCGAGCGGCAAAGCATCGTTGCGCCCGGTGCCGCAACCGCGACAACTTGGATCTGCACGAACCGTGAGTTGGTGAAAGCGCGCCGCAAGCGCGTCGTAGACCCACAACCGGCCCGCCATCGAATCACCAATCCCAAGCAGCAATTTGATCGTCTCGGTGGCCTGCAAGACGCCGAGTACCCCCGGCAACACGCCAAGCACGCCGGCTTCGGAACATGATGGAGCTTGTCCGGCCGGCGGCGGTACCGGAAACAAACAGCGATAACAGGGTTGCCCACCCGCCGGGAACACGGTGAGCTGACCTTCAAAGCGAAACACCGAAGCATGCACCACGGCTTTGCCCAAGCGCACGGCTGCATCATTAACGACATAACGAGTCGCAAAATTATCGCTGCCATCGACGACAACATCGTAGTCAGCCATCAACGCCAACGCGTTGTCAGCCGTCAGGCGCACCGCATGCTTGTGCAACGTGACGCCAGGCCACAACTCGCGCAACGCCACTTCAGCGCTATCGACTTTGCGCATGCCAACGCGCCCGGTGGTGTGCAGTACTTGGCGCTGCAAGTTGGATTCATCGACGACATCGTCATCGACCAACCCCAAGGTGCCGACACCAGCGGCCGCGAGGTACAACGCGCACGGCGAACCAAGCCCGCCCGCACCCAACAATAGAACTTTGCTAGCCAGCAACCGTTGCTGTCCGGCCTCACCAACTTCGGTCAAGCGCAGGTGCCTTGCAAATCGACGGTGTTGCCCTGGATCTAAGCCGGCCGGCACATGCCACGGCAGCCCCGCCGCTTTGTACGCTGAAAACCCACCAGCCATAGAACTCACATTGAGATAGCCCAGCTCGCCCAGCGTCTTGGCCGCCAGCGCCGAGCGGGTGCCGCCAGCGCAATACAAAAGTATCGGCGTCGCGCGATCGGGCACCGCCGCTTCAATTTGAGTTTCTAAAAATCCGCGGGCGATCCAGGTCGCCGCAGGGACCGCCCCTGCCGCAAATTCATCGCGTTCACGCACATCGATCACGACGCCGGCTTGCAACGCTGCCGCAGTTGGCGCGACTTCATGGATCGTCGCTTTGACGCTCGCGATATAACTCTGCACAGTTGCCATCCGCGCAGCTTAGCCCGGTCTTGCCGGGCCACGTATTGCAACAGTCAAGCGATGACATGGTGTGACATCAAAACCAACGGATCCCGCACCGATTGACAACCACTCCGGACAATTTTTCTACGAGGCGGGTACTCTCGCAATTCGCAATTTTACGGAGTGAAATCACATGGGTCTTCTCGATACGATCAAATCATTGTTCGGCGGCGCCAAAAACCAAGTTCAAGCCATGCAGCAACAGGGTCAACCTGCGCAAGCGCATGGATCACACGATGGCCATAACCACGGGCAACAAGGCTTCGCACCGGAGCCAGAAGCAGAAGCAGAAGCAGAAGCAGAAGCAGAAGCAGAACCGGAAGCACATTACGACCTAGCCGGTTTTGATCCAGACGACGAAAACTCGTTTTTCGAAGCTGTGCTGCACATGGAATCGGAAGGCCAGTTTGGCGGCACCGATGAATCCCGTGCGCAAATTATGCAACAGCGTAGGATTCGCGATCGCTCGCATTGGCAAACCGTCAAGGATTCGGTCTACCAAGTGTTATCACAACGCTTCGGATCATTCGAAGCGGTGATGCAAGCTGAAACCAACTGGCGAACTGGTCAAATGCAACGGTCCATGCAGGGCAACGTCGCAGCTAAAGCTGCAAGCGGCGAACTCAACCCAGTCGAAGGGATCTCGTTAGCGCAATGGGCGGCCTTCAACGCTGGCAGCGTCGCTGGTATGAACCTTGACGAATTGCTTAAAGCCAACGGTATCAAGCAAGACCGCTGGGAACGGGTTTCGGCCGAGTGGAACGCCCGCATGGCGCGCGACTTGACGTTTGCAATCGCAACCGAATACGGCGCAGCATTTCAAAAGGCCTCGACTGGTAAATACGGCGACTACGCACGTGAAGCCAACGCTGCTCGCGCTGCCAACCGCGATATGACACTTGCGCCACCGCTGACGTTCGACCAATATTTCGACATTGTGTTCGCGCAGGATTTCGGCAACCGCGCCGGTCAAGATCCACAAGCGGTGCTCAAGGGCTTAGGGCTCTCCATCATCGATTGGACCGATCTCGGCGCCTACATGGGCTACTACATCATGCGCAACCACGCCCGGTTGTGGCAAACCGAAATCAACCCAGCCTCGGAACGCGCCAGAGCAAAATACGCAGCGATGAACCCAGGCGTGAAATCTGACCTCGACATCCAATTCTAAGGCGTAGCCATGCAAGCACAACAACGTTGGGATGGTTTTCTGGCGCAGATTCGTGACCGTCACGCCGCCATCATTGTTGAGTGTGACACGGCCTTTGTCCCGATTCTGCAACAATTGGTGGCAGGTGGCGATACCAGTGTTATTTCGCGACAGCTGTCGCTCACAGATGCCCGCATGTGCGAATTGGAAGACCGCATCGAAGCGACGTTCAACGACAAAGTCGAAGGAGCATTCGAAAGCGAGGGAGCGAGCGTCGCGGTGTGCAATGCTGAAGGGCTCAAAGGCCGGCGCCTGCGCTGGCATCTCGGGTTCGCCCGCAACCTGCATGAACCGATGGTCTTGGATCGCTTGGTGCGCATGCAATATGCCCACGCTCAAGCGACCCAGGCACCATTGGTTTGTGCCCATTGCCGCAATGTCATGCCGCTACCGTTGGTTGGCCGGACGATGCCGATTCGCTGCGCTTGTGGCGGCACCACCGAGTATGTACCAAGTGCACTGATGAAAATGGCGTCAGCCAGCGGTGCCGATGCCGTCGCGAAAGTCGCGGCGCAAGCAGAGTGGCGACAGATGGTTGAAGCGCAAAACATGCGCCACGAACTTCGCCCGCCGTACTCGCTTGAAGTCATCATGCACATCGAACGCACGC
>JAYWHS010000300.1:0-4860 GCA_043777635.1 Kofleriaceae bacterium
TACGCGCTGGACGCAGCGATGGCGCAGCCCTGCGCGTCAAAATCCCGGTAGCAGGGGAATCAGGTGCATTAGGTTGGACCGCTTCAGTCTCCGCGCAACCCACCGAGCAAGCCAATACGCCGGTACAATGGGCGACCTCGGTGGTGGCTGCGTCGTCGCAGTACAGTGCTTCGTCCTGGAGCGCAGCGCGGGTGTTAGGTCCGCCAGACGTGTATCCGGCGAGTGGTGACAACACGAATGCCTGGGCATCGCTTTCGGCCGATGGCGGCCCAGAATTCATCGAAGTTCGGTTTGCCGAACCACGCCCGCTGCAAGGGGTGATGATCGCCGAAACCTACAATCCGGGTGCCATCGCGCGGATTGAAGGCTTTGGCAACAACGGTCAACGTGTGGTCTTGTTCGAGGCTGGGCAATGGGGCCAATTCGCTATTCAACCTGGCGCAATAATGCAACATTTTTCCGGCGCTTGTTCGCCGATTGCACTTGCGACGGTCCGCGTTACCCTCAATTCGGCCCAGGTTACCGGCTGGAATGAACTTGATGCGATCGGTGCGGTTGCCTGTCAATTCGAGCGCTGAGCCGACGAGCGGGGCGACAAGCGGGGCGACAACCGGAGGAGCAATGTCACCACACAGTGCCGTAGTGCGCGACACATTGCGCACTGCTGCGTAACAATTTCCCCAGTTGAAACGGGGGATTGCGCAAGATTTATCGCTGCTTTGCCTTTTTTTATCGGCTGGGTTGTGCGAATACCCAACGCCATGACCACGGTAACCAAAACCGCGCTGTTGTTTCCTGGCCAAGGTTCGCAACGGGTCGGCATGGGCCGTGATTTGTTCGCACGGGAGCCAATCGCCAAAGCGGTTTATGAAGAAGCCGATGACGCACTGGGCTTCGCGCTGTCGGCGATTTGCTTCGATGGACCCGAAGCCACCCTCACGCTCACGGCGAACACCCAACCGGCAATTCTGACTACGTCGATCGCGGTTATGCGGGTGCTGCTCGCGCGCGGCTTAACGTTTGATGTTGTCGCCGGGCATTCGCTCGGCGAATGGACTGCCTTGGTTGCCGCTGGCGCGCTGTCGCTAGCTGATGCAGTTCGATTAACTCATTTGCGTGGCACCTTCATGCAAGAGGCCGTGCCGGTCGGCGTTGGATCGATGGCAGCGCTCATGGGCCTAGGCCTCGATGCAACCAACGAAGTCTGCAAACAAGCTAGCGCGCCAGGCCAACCGGTCGAAACCGCCAACCTCAACGGTGGCGGCCAAATTGTCATCTCCGGTCACAAAGCCGCGATTGATCGCGCAATTCCGCTGGCGAAGGCCGCAGGCGCGAAGCGAGCGGTAAAATTGTCGGTCAGCGCGCCGTTTCATTGTTCGATGATGGCGCCGGCGGCCGAACGCTTGGCCGAAGCACTCGCTGCGATTACCGTGCGAGCTCCTAGCGTCCCGGTGGTGAGTAACGTCGAAGCTCGGCCAAATCTCGACGCTGGTCGGATCAAAGCGCTGTTGGTGCAACAAGTCACCAGCCCGGTACGCTGGGAAGAATCGATTGCCTGGATGGCCCAAGACGGCGTGGTTCGCGCCTATGAACTCGGCTCGGGCGCAGTGCTTAAAGGCCTAGTTAAACGCATCGCTGAAACTATAACCGTCACCACCATCGGTGAACCGCACGAAGTCGACGCTTTTACCGCCTAACTCCAGCGCAACGAGAAATCATGGCATTCATCGATCAAGCACTCCAAGGTAAAGTTGCACTTGTCACCGGCGGTTCGCGCGGTATCGGTCGCGCGATCTGCGTGGCGTTGGCCAATCGCGGTGCCAACGTGATCGTGAATTACAGCTCGCGTGCCGATGCCGCCGACGAGACGGTGGCCGCAATCACCGCAGCCGGTGGTCGCGCGGTCGCGATGGGCTTCGACGTCGCGGTGTCGAGCGCAGTCACCGAATCGATTAAAGCGATTGGCAAAGACCACGGTAGTTTGGATATTTTGGTCAACAACGCCGGCGTTGCGGTGAATGGCTTGCTGATGCGGTTTTCCGACGAGCAATGGGCCAAAACCATGAACATCAATTTGACTGGCGCGTTTCATTGCATCCGCGCTGCGTCGCTGTTGCTGATGAAAGCCAAAGACGCTGGCCGGATTATCAACATCACGTCGGTGATTGGCGAGATGGGCAACGGCGGTCAAGCAGCGTATGCCGCTTCCAAAGCTGGGCTTATTGGCCTCACCATGGCGACGGCACGCGAAATGTCGTCGCGCCGGGTCACGGTTAACGCGATTGCCCCAGGCTTCATCGAAACCGACATGACCGCCGCCGAACTGCCCGAAGCGCAGCGCGCCAAGCTGCTTAGCGAGATCCCGCTGGGCCGTATTGGTGCTCCGGCCGAGATCGCCGATTGCGCTGCATTCCTGGCGGGGCCCGAAGCCGCCTACATCACCGGCCAAGTGCTGCGTGTCAATGGCGGCATGCTGATGTGATCGGTCGCGAAGCGCTGGTATTTAAATCTACATGTAGTACGTATTGACCCGAACCGAAGAGAAGAACCATGACCCCACAAGAAATCGAAAACAAAGTCAAAGATATCATCTGCAAAGAACTCGAAGTCTCGCCGGAAAAAGTCCGTCCAGAGACCTCCTTCACGGATGACCTCAAAGCCGATTCGATTGCGGTGGTTGAGCTCGTAATCAAGTTCGAAGAAGAATTTGGCATCACAATCCCAGAAGAAGATACCGAGCAAATGAAGACCGTTGGCGATGCTATCGGGTACCTCAAGAGCCACGTTAAATAGTTGGCGTGGAGCGGGACCGCATCGTTCAAGATGTCCCCGCTAGCTGGTCGCTGTTGAAGAAATTCCACGGCGGCCGGCGTCGCTCAGGTCAGGGCCGGCGCAGCGCGCCAGCTGCTGGCACGTCGTTACGTTTTACGCAGCTAGGTCACTAGGTGCGTTGCCCAAGCTAAAAGGAAATCGCCATGCGTAGAGTTGTCGTAACAGGAATCGGAATGTTAACGCCGGTTGGCAATGACACGGCAACTACGTGGGCGAGCCTGTTGGCTGGCAAAAATGGAGTGGGGCCTATCACTCAGTTTGACACCACGAATTTCGCCACCAAGTTTGGCTGCGAGATCAAGAACTGGGACGCCAATCAGTTCTTCGACAAACGCGAACTCAAACACATGGATAGGTTTTTGCAATTCGGCGTTGCCGCCGCCATGATGGCCGTGCACGATGCTGGGTTTGCAGATGGCAAAGTGCCCGAAGCTGAAGCTGATCGCTGGGGCGTTTATATTGGTGCAGGACTCGGCGGGGTGCGCACCATCGAAGACACCTACGCCAACGCCAAGCTCAAAGGGCCACGTCACGGCATCTCGCCATACTTCGTGACTGACATCATCATCAACGAAATTCCTGGCTTGGTTTCGATTCGCACTGGCGCAACCGGCCCCAACTTGTCGCACGTCTCGGCGTGCGCCACCGGCGCGCACTCGGTAGGCGAAGCGATGCGCGCGATTCGCCATGGCTACGCTGATGCGATGATCGCAGGCGGCGCTGAAGCAACTATAACTATTCTTGGCGTCGGTGGCTTTAACGCGCTGCGCGCCATGTCGACGCGCAATGATGCGCCGGAAAAAGCCTCCCGGCCGTTTGATGCCGAACGCGATGGCTTTGTCATCGGCGAAGGTGCGGGCGTGTTGGTACTCGAAGAACTTGAATACGCGAAAAAACGCGGCGCTCGGATTTATGCTGAACTCACTGGCTATGCTGCGAACTCAGATGCGCACCATGTCGCAGCACCAGCGCCCGAACATCGTGGTGCGCAAGCGTGTTTCAAGTTGGCGCTCAACGACGCTAAAGTTGTGCCAACCGACGTCGGTTACATCAATGCGCATGGCACCTCGACCGACCTCAACGACAAAAACGAAACCTTCGCAGTCAAAAAAATCTTTGGCGATCACGCCTACAAGCTCGCTATGTCGTCGACTAAATCGATGATGGGCCACACCCTCGGTGCAGCCGGTGGTATCGAAGCGGGTATCACAGCGTTGGCGTTGCATCACAGCGTGATGCCGCCGACCACCAACTACGAAAACCCTGATCCAGATTGTGACCTCGACTACGTACCGAATGTGGCGCGTGAAGCGCGCTTCGATGTCGCGATGTCGAACAGCTTCGGCTTCGGCGGCACCAACGCTGCGCTCATAATGCAACGCTTCACTGGTAAGTAACGATGAAGTGGTACGCTGGCAGCGATCATGCAGGTCTTGAGCTCAAGCGTAGCTTGATCGCTGAATTGCGCGGCTTGGGCGACGAAGTGATTGACCTTGGCACCGATGGCACAGCGTCGGTCGATTACCCGGAATTTGGTGCTGCGGTTGGTCGCGCGCTCGTCGATGCCGGCGCTGGTGTGCGCGGCTTGGTAGTGTGTGGCAGTGGCATTGGCATTAGCATTGCGGCCAACAAGATCGACGGTGTGCGCTGTGCGCTTGTCCACGATACGTTTACCGCCGTCGCTGCACGGCAACACAACGATGCCAATGTTGTGGCAATGGGCCAGCGGGTGATCGGTGTCGGCGTTGCGCTGGCTGCGCTGCGTGGATTTCGTGACACTGAGTTTGAAGGTGGTCGGCATCAACGCCGAGTTGATCAACTCAATAGTCTTAGTTCGCACTCAGCGAAGGGCCTCTAGCGTGCGTTGTCCGTTCTGTTCGATTCTTGAAGACAAAGTCATCGATTCGCGGGTGTCCAAAGATGGCCGCGAAATCCGTCGACGCCGCGAATGTGAAGGTTGTTTACGGCGCTACACCACCTACGAGCGCATTGAAGAATCGATGCCGATGGTGGTGAAAATGGACGGTC